>NZ_CP037421.1:5199956-5367426 GCF_007748155.1 Gimesia panareensis | reverse complement strand
GCACGTATACCGCGAAAATCTGTTGGTTGTGACATTTTAGTAGCGAACGCGCATACGGTGAGCGTGAAGAAATCACTTGCTTATTGATTTGATCTACGCCGCAATCCGCTCATATGACTTGATCAGCCCGCCGAGATGTTCTTCGCAGTGGATCTCATTGAGCCTGATCGTCTCGAATTCTGGCGGCGGCTCGGCACAACAGGGCGGCAGAGAACTTTGTATCTCGATCATGGATCAGGCAGGTCGGCTTCTCATCACGATCGGTAGCGTAGTTTACAAATGCTTTGGCCTGATTCGTGACCCAGGCTGAGTCCGGACTTCGGGTTGACGGTGTCACAAAGACTTCACGCGTCTCAAGATGCATGAAAACCAATACATACAAATCGACGATCCCCCGCGGTGTCACGGCTGCCTTAAGCTACTCCAGAAAAGTTCGAAAGCGTTGAGTCACCTCATAAATCACCGTAGAGGCTCGAACTTTTGTAAGCTCCTTTCGTTTCACGACTCCCAGGATCAGCCCGAGTACAAGTCTTCACGAAGAGGGTTTTGTACGGGACGGACTCATTCATTTTTTCTTCTTGCATAATTGCTTCTCAAGAAAAACCTAGAAACAGAACCAGAGACGATTGCTATTGAACATTTTTTGCATTTTGAGTAGGGCCGATATACACTTTCTGATCTGGTGTGTAGGGCTCCAAGCGATATTCAAATCCTTTTTGAACCATCAGGTCTTTTAAAACAGCGAATTCTTCAAACGAATCGGGAGAAACAAAAACGGCAATATAGTGTTGACTAGGCTTGAAGTCAGACAGGCGTCTTTCGAGCGGTTCCTGGATGGCGTTGTCGTCTTTCGAGATCTTTATGCCGGCCGAGGAAACAGGTTCAATGTATGCCCCTTGGGGGCCAGTTTTCTCAACCACTTCATTTGTGTTGGGGACATACGTACCTTCTCCCATTTTTCGTGCGTAAGAAGAGAAATATCCCTGGCTCAGAAAAAACACCATTTCATTTTTATTTGTTCTTCTCAATTTCGGCAGTTTAGCAGACTGAGATCTCGCTTCCACCTCAACTCGAAGTCGGCTGAGAAGAGAGCTATATTCTTCCTTCGCACTGGCGAGCGCATCTGCACTTTGTTTTGCCTCTGTAGCAACTCTGTTGATCAGGGTCTGGTCTCTGCTGATATTACTGAGCGCCTGCTCTTTGCTTTCTTCCAGGCGGGTTAAGTCTTCATTGAGCTGTGTCCATTTCCGAACAATCATTCTTGTATCAGGGTCGACGAACTGGCTTTCGATGCTCTGCTGTTGTTCAATCACATTTTTGAGCTTCTGGATTCGCTCTTGCGAGTTCTGTAATTCTATCTGCATTTCCATGAGTTCGGATTGCGCAGGCTCATCAGGCGGGATCTTCTGAGATGCATCGCTGGACATGTTGATCAATATTACGACCAGAATTGAAATAAACAGCACACCGCCAAAGGTGTTACAAATGGTATCTAACAACAATTCAAGGCTGCTGCCGTCGCTGGTGCGTCGTGTTCGACTCATTCTAAACCACTCCCTGCACCTGTCTGTGGATCGATCGCATTCTGACTCGCTGAAAGTAAATCAAAACCTATATCATAATGCTTCTCTTTGAGAAGAGGCAGGAGAGCATGGAACTGTTCAATCCCATCAGGTTTAATCAATAAAACAAAATACTCGGAAGCCGGATTTCTGCCTGTTAGCCAGTCTTCGAACTGGAGTACATTGGTAAACTGAGACGGCACCTGAGATTTTCCCATTTCAGCTACACTAATATTGTTAGCCGAGATCTCGACAAGCCAGGGCGTTTTGGACGTGCCTTCAGCCGGATTAAAAATAACACGGTTTTCCTGTTTCATTTTCTCAAGTCGCTCTTTCAGATTTTGAATCTGCTGTTGGATCTCTTCCGTTTTGTTTTGTTCTGTTTTAATCTGTTCCTGCTGCTCAACTGCTTTGTTTTTCTCATCTGTAGTTTGCTTTTGATCCTGGGCAATACTCGTGTTTTCCGCTTGTAAGGCAGCCGTGAGTTCCGTCAGTTCGTTAATCTGTGTTTGTAAGTAACTGGGGGAAAACCGAGTCAAATCTTCTAACTGAGATTTTCCTGCCTGGAATTGTTTTTCCAGATCCTCAACTTCGCCTACAGCGCTTTTGAGCTGAGAAATAATCTCACTGGTTCTTTCCCGGGGTGACATTTCCTGGCGCTCCATCATTTCCAGGGACAGAATCAATGTAATCAGAATCATAATGCCAGTGACCGACATGATGATGTCTTGAAAAACAAAAAGCGAAAATGCTGATCTATTTTTACCACGTCGAGACATTGCAGATCTCTAAATTTCGATGAACTGAGTGAAACGAACAGCTATGTTTGTGATCAAGAAAATATCCGGGGATGTGATGACGTAAACAGCACAATCAACTCCACATGCCACCAGATAGTTTAACGGGATAATTGATCGATCTGCATGGCAGGCTCTCCTGTACTGAGGGCTCCTGAAAACTGTCTGCTTTTCCCATCTTCAATGATCCTGACAGTAAACCTGGTCGGATCGGGGGATCCATGCCGACTGTAATGATGGACAAAGACCCGATAGATTCCTTTCTGCATGCCTTTAGGGGACCAGTAAATGTTTTCGACCGGTCGAGTTGATTCGCCTCTGACATTCATGTCAATATCCAGTTCACCCCCATCAGCAGATCGCCTGTGGTCAAATGAAATCCGTTCACCAGAGGGGCATAACACATGCAAATCCAGATCATTTCTGTTATTCCAGATCAGAGAGATCTGAACTTCACCGGTTTTTCCCCCCTCGCGTTTAACTCGCTTATTGATTTCCTCGTTATTCCCCGAGAAATTCTCATGACTGGGGCTGGCAGTCACCAGTCGACTGGCGGTGAGCAGGCCGGATGGAGGTGGTTCTTTGTCGGTCGTTCCATTTCTCATTTCAGTAGGTTTCGACTCCTGGGACACTTCCTGTGATACTTCCTCTGGCGATTCAGCTATCGGAGTCGGGGCTACTGCACTGTCTCGGCTCTCTTTCGCTTCTGCAGAAGACGGCATAGTATCACCGGCCCCTGTTTTTCCCTCTGGGCCTTGTTCACCAGCCATTCCCGCTCCTTGGCTTTGTGAGGATGTTGACACGGCGACTGTCTCCGGCTGGGTTGTGTCTTTCCATAAAATAAGTATCAGCAGCAACAGAAACAACAGCAGAAGTCCTCCCGCCAGCACGCTGAGAATGACTTTCTTATGGCTTTGATTGCGATGCGCAGCCGGCAGAGGGGGAAGACTTGTTTTGTCCGGCGTTTCATCAATGAAATCAACGTTTTCAGAACTGATGTCTGATTCCTCTTTGACGGCGTTCGGCTTGATTAAAGAGGCAAACTCAATTCTGGAACGCGTCAATCGTTCTTTTGAAAACAGTTCACGTACAGACTCTGCTCGGACCCAGCCGCTGTGATGCTCGTTTTTTACCAGTGAGCTTGGGGTGATCTTTCCCTTATTTTTCAGGTAGATCAGTTCATCCAATGAATAAGGACCATATTCTGTTTCATCGGATTTAAAGTACCAGCCGGTCATGTCGCTCAATTGTCATTCTGAGTTTCAAAGGGCATGATGCGAAGTTTATTGACAATGTTCGTAATACAGTATTCAGAACAGGAGTCGAGAAACTCTTCCTCTGATTTTTTCAGGAAGGTAAGTACCAGCTGAATGAAGAGTGCTGCGATCAATGCCTGTAAAGTCGTCTCGAAAGCAGTCGCCAATCCTCCCGTTACCCCTTGTAGTGATGTCTTTATCTGACTTAGTTCTTCACTGGTCTGAAGAACTTTTCCGAATCCGCCAATTGCTTGAGATAATCCGAGTACAGTACCAATAAATCCTAAAACCGGAATCGCCCAGATAAAACCGCTCAAAAGAGCGTAACTGGTTTCCATTGAAGATTCATCGTGTACCGCCTGCGAACGCAGGATTTCGTCGACGTCAGTAACTCGTCCCAGG
Source organism: Gimesia panareensis (assembly GCF_007748155.1). Classification (GTDB taxonomy): domain Bacteria; phylum Planctomycetota; class Planctomycetia; order Planctomycetales; family Planctomycetaceae; genus Gimesia; species Gimesia panareensis. The sequence goes on along the minus strand of NZ_CP037421.1, from coordinate 5,363,409 downwards.
TTTCTCAAATTAGAGAGGGCAATTATGATCCGATTGAAAAGTACAAAATGCCTCGGGTCATCAACACATTCATAAATATTATCAATCACAGTATCCACTGTGGTTGATGACAACACAAAACTCGTATCAGAGGGAACGACAATATAAACCAGACTTTTCTTTTGAAAGGAGAGCTTCCGGTATTTAATAAACAAAATTGACAGTGACCAGAATGAAAAAAAACAGATCAGGTACGGAATGAATCCACGTCTGGTAAACATATCTGCGAAAAACGTTCCTTCCAGAGGAATGAGCAGCGCGTAGAAAACAACTGTCAGAATTACTCCCAACAGAATAGAGAGTAACGTATTGACACGTGTGTATCTTCCTCCTTTGAAAGCGAAACGCTGTTCTATATCCTGACGTGACCAGGAAAGGGGAACTTCAGTGGTAATAGCCAACAATCCTCCCGGAATATTTTTATGTAAAGCTCAAGTTGTCGAATTGATAGAGCAGTCAATGCTGGAACTACGAGCTCGCCGCGATGACGCCGATCAGCATTAACACGAATAGAATAATAATCACGATCAAACAAACAAAAATAACTCCATATCCCAGCATCAGTCCTGCGATAGCCATACCACGACCGCAGAGTCCTCCTCCCGCCTGTTTAATCTGCTTGAGAGCGACATGACCAAAAATGACTGCCAGAATACTCCCTAACAAAAACAAAACATTGAAACCGACCAGTCCCAGAACCAGGCTGGCAACGGCCATGGGGGCTGTTCTCGTAAATTCAGACTGCCGGGTATTATTCACCTCAACAGTATCTACAACTGGAATCACTTCAGATTTAGGCGTTGCAAATAAACCAGGAATTTCACTGCCTAATTCCCACTCATCCATTCCTTCCTGACATACATAATCGTTCGGTTTCAGGGCACCGGATGATGCCATTGACTGAAGCTTTGAAAATGATACTGGTCCCTGACGTTCTGAATCCTGTGAATAATACCAATTTTTCTGTTCGGTATCTGAGGCTTCCTGTAGCTCATATGAATCAGTCTTACTGGGAGATTCTGTCAACTCGTCTTCTGCCTCAAATTCTAAGACTGTTTCTGTTTCCTGCTTCTTACGGACTTTGGGCTGCACTGAAGCTGGAAACAAATCAGGACGTGAAGAGGCGCGAATCCAGTTGATACCATCTTCGGATATTTCATTGTGCCGTCCAAAACGACCACGATTCGCTTGAACCCTGATTTGCTCAGCAGTGAGTGGCCCTTTTACATTTCCACGAATTCGTATGAAAAATTGATCTGACAAAGTATTCTGTCCTCATATTTTAATATGATCAGTTGGATTCCAATTGAAGTGTCTTCTAGTCTGACTTCTCCGCATCTTTTACATAAAACACAGGACGGCCTTCCTGTAAAGCAGATGAAGGTCCTGAAAGGGTTACCTTACCTTTATGAACTTCTCCAACCTTTACGATTTGAACTGTTTCAGACTTAGGGTAGAAGGCAAATAAATTCTTGTTTTCCGACTCATCAGGTACCGCTTTTGTTTTACAAACCCACTTTTCCTCTGCTTTCTCTTCAATCATCCAGCCATACCATTCATATTGATTTGCGAGAACAGGATTCTTCCATTTTGCTTTATATGCTTCTAATGATTTGAGAGCGGTTTTCGGGTGTTCCATTCTGTCCAGCACTCGTATTGCTTTTTTCCTGGCGAGATTACTGTGGATGTTTTCTGGATCGATCCAGTTTACGGTGAAATCAAGATTGGAATTCACTATCAGATTCATGTGGGAAGTAAATTCCTGTTTGATAAACAAGCTGCCCTGGGATGCCACTTTTAAGATACTCTCGATCAACTGAAGTTTGAGAACCGGTTCCATCTCGGTATTATCAAACAGCAATACCAGGATCTCGATGAAAGTCGTCTCCCACCCTTTTCGATCAAGGTCGGTCATCAGATCCTGTGCTGACAAGCTGAATACTGCCTGTGGCGCAGCATAATTGACTTTTTCATTTTGAGGGGGATATTCGATATCTTCTTTTTCAATACGTTCGACACCACCAATTTTGACTAAGTCAAACCCTTCCAGATAATTAACCACCAGCACCGAGCCACTTGATCTGGGCGGCTCCTTGCAATAGTACCTTTTGCCATCGATTGTTCTGATCATCAGCAGGTTGGCGACGGTTTCATTGTTGAACACATTATTTAACTGATATTGTAACTTCTCGCCGTTTTCAGAAATGCGATTATTTACAGAGTGCAGCATGTCGATCAACGGTTGAATACTTTCTGCAGCTGGAAAGCTTTTATATTCTTCCTGTACTTTTCTGGCTTCACTTTCCCAGGCCTTTGATTCATCTGCGGAGAGTGTCCCGAAATCAGTTCGTGTGCCGCGATCGATAAACTGATTCCAGGCATTGACCCCGACCCAGATAGTAAACTCGTCCTCCAGGACCTGCTGAAGGGCTTTCCCGCGAGCCGTTTGCCGAGCATGAGAATACTTCTCCAGGGCTGATTTGAACCTGTTACGATCTCCGATCGCATCTGTAATCTGTGACAGAGCCCGGTTCTCCCGCTGTTTTTCCAGAGTGGTGGTAACCATGGAATTCAGGGAGTTGATCAACGGAGGTACCAGGACCTCGTATTCCGCACTCACACGGGGGCGATCATTGAGCTCGTTTGCCTGTGTTAAAAGATTTTGCAGTTGAGTGAGATTCTCCTGGTCCGCATCAGCCATGCTTGATTTTAAATTATCTAAATCTGTTCTGAAGCGACTATCAACTTCTGCCTGCATTTCGGACTGTTTTTCATTCACCTTACGCATCAATTCAAGAATCTGACCATACTCTGCATCGGTAATGGCGACTTCTTTCGCTTCGTCGAGGCGATTCAGGGCGGCGGGCATATTCTCCCAACTGGCATTCAAGACCCCCCGGGCGCGAGCGTCATCAAGGAGATTCTGAAATTTAACTTGCCGTCCGCGTTCTGCTTCAATCGCAAGCTTCATCTCTGCCTTGAGTTTCTTAATATCAGGACTCTCTGCAACTCTCTGATTCTCTGATTCCAGTTGTTCGAAGTAATGGGATACTTCTTTGAAATTTCCTGTCTCCCTGGCTGACTCAATCAATTGGGTGGCAACAGCCACTGAAGTGGCCAACTCTTTCTTATGGATCTGTCTTACAATCAGGTAGCTGATCCCGGCGCCGATTAATAAGACTCCCATCGCAACACAGGAAATGATTAACCGCCCTTTTCGCCGAGCTGCGAGTTCCTGGTATTCGAGTCGTTCTGAAAGTCGCCGATGTAATACGTCCGGAAGCGCTCGATCGTTTTTGACAGCTTGATAATAAAGTCGTTCCAGTTCTTCTTTAGGGAGCTCAGAATCTAAAGCCTGTTCCAACTGCGAAAGTGCTGTCTGATAGTCCTGCTCTTCCTGCTCCTGCTGCTCTTCCCGATCCAGCCATTCCAGAGCTGGCCCTGCCAGTTCCCACAACTGGTCGCCACCTGAGAGATTGGCAATCGGAACCAGTGCATTCCAGCGCTGGCGTAAACTTCGAGCTGCTCTAAGATCAAAATCACTGAAAGCAGCTGTAAGCCCTTCTTCAATCTCTGTCATTTCTTTGCGAGCCTCTTTTGCTCGCAGTTGTGAATGGGCGGCAGTTACTTTGGAAACGAGTTTTTTGGGAGGCCTCTCCAGCCAGTTAGGATCAAGCAGTTCCTGTTCCAGTTGAGCCAGCTGTTTTGAGTCCAATTGTTTTACAGCAGTATTCGCTTCATCTTTGAGCTGATTCTGACGTGCCCGTTCGAAAACGTGCAGATCGTCTTCCCAGATCGGGTTGGTCTGGTCAGCCTCTGCCAGCCGGCGCAGAATCCCAATGCGGGTTTTTAACGGACTGCGTGCCAGTGCATGTAATCGATTCAAACGCATCAGGCCATTTAATGGCTGCTCTTCTGAATATGCCTCATTGAGGTCGGCAGCAATATCAAGTTGTAATTCCGGAGGAGCCGGCAGATCGAATTGGGAGAGATAATCGACCCAGACCTCACGCCCGGGGAAGTCCAGAATCGCGACGATGTCCAGCAGATTGGGGGCGATTTCACACTTTCCCAGCGCCTCAGTCCGTAATCCCTGATGTAGAAGGTTTTCACATTCCCGCAGCCGTGCATTGGTCTCTTCAACCGCACTGACGAATCGTCCCTCCAGAGCTTCCAGTTCTTCCTGTTCCGCATCGATGTCAGAAGACAGAATCGACTGGATCTCTTCAATAATAGTTTGCTGCTCTCTCATTACTTTTTGTCCCTGACGGAATCTTCGTATCGTTCCAGGAGTTACAACTTGTTCATTTTGAAACACAAGCCCTGATCGCTTGAGTAAAAAAACAATCATCGTCAACAGAACCTAGTGCCCTTGGATCTCGGGGCTGGTTGTGACTATTACTACCTTCTCGTCTTTGATTTTTATAAAGAGTTCATAATCGATTGTAACCTCCCGCTCAAGATGGTCGAAAAGCTCCAGCATTTTGTTGCAACGCGTTTCGTTATTGATTGCAAATTCGATTTTCTTGTTGCTTTTATCGATCGTGTCATATGAAGTTTTAATCTTTTGAAATAAATCTAGCACAGCAGAATTTAATTTAATATTTTTCATCTGACAGTATTGAATAACATTCTGTAAAAATACATATTTATCCTGCATTTTGGCATTTGCATCTGGCTGCATAGGAAACTTGGGGTCTTTGTTTATTGGCTTAGAATTTTTACAAATCTCGTCTAACTGAGGATGTAGCTGAGATAGGATAATATCGTGTTTCTGAATAATATTTTTTTGTATTTTAATATGGTTCTTACACTCTTTGGTGCGATCCATAATATTATCGCGTGACACGAACTTACTTTCGAATTTATTAGTTCCATCGCTCTTGAGAAATATTTCATGAGCCTCAACTTGAAGTTCAATTTCATAAAAGTCATGTAGTCTAGTAACTGAGGACTTCAAGTCTAAAAAAGGTTCACGCGATTCTGTCATAGGATTAAAAAACAATGTTTTTGTAGATTGATTTATAGGTTCTAGCTCTAATACCGAGTCGTTCACATTTTCAAACTTTGAAAAACCTTCCAAACCATTATTGGGAATACCATTAACGTTTATTATTAAGCGGAGGTGCTTAGCTGAAGGGAGAGAACTGATTAGAATCGGTATCTTTTTCCTAAGTAATTTAGATTTAAAGTCGAGTGCTATGGATTTCTTTTCGACAACGGGGTTCGAAAGACGGCAGAGAACAGAGTCACCTTGAACAGTTATTTTTAGTAGGCAATAATTCAAATATTGCCATTTTTCAGGAGGCTTCTTATCCCAATCAAACATAAGCGAGTTGTTGTTCAACTGAAAAAAACCAACGACTTTTTGTCCGATACCATTCCCAGTCTTTTTGATCACACTCCACTGTTGTTTTTTTTCAGGACTCAATTTCAGCACAAATTCACTTCCATCATCAAAAACGACATCACTCCCTAAAATTTCTAAATAACAATGCTGTTTCTTTGTGGCAAAGATTTTTGTGAGCTCGAACGGATCACTGCTGCTATTCAAACTATGGTCATTCGGGGGCAAAGGAAGCACACAGTGATGTATCTTACGAACATCTTCCAACGGTTGTTTCACCATTATTGGTGATGTACTCACTTCAGGTTTTTCGGCTTCAAGAGGGGAATGGTCAAAGATGACAACTTCGGTTGTTTTAACCTCTTTTTCAGGGAGAATCAGTTTTGGAGCCTGCTTCTTCCGGGCTTGCTCCATGACCTCCAGGACTTCTTTATTCTTTAACCTAGGTGCTGTCTTCGGTGTCTGGGCAACCGTTTCCGAATCTTGGCTCTGTCCCGGCATAAACAGGTAACCGGCTCCTGCGCTCAACAACAGAAGCAAAACGACTCCCGCCCCCATGAGTAGCTTGCGGCTGTTTTTCTTTGGCTTCCGGAAATGTTTCTCCAACGGTGGTGGACCGGGAGCTCTCCGCGTTTTCGCAAGGGGAGGTGGCACGGGTGGAGTCGACTCGGGCAGATCGGGGAACTCTTCAGTCGAATCCTGCTGTACAGTAGCTTGAGGTGGAATCGGCGGCACTTCACGGACGTCGACAGCCGCCTCCGTTTCCTGCTGTTGGGGAAATTGCCCTGTCCTCGCCGCTTCAACCAGTGTTCCTTCCGGAGCGGTTCCAGGATCGGCACACAGGTCAATTAATGGCATCCGCGGATTACGCCGGGCGGCGTCTGCTTCGGGAGTACCGTCCAGCACAAAACGCCACTGACAGTCCACACCCGCGGGCAGCTTTGTGAAATAGGTGCTGAAGGTAACTTCCCAGCGTTTCTTTTCCGGCAACAGCTGTAAGGCTTCGGCCACCAAGGCAAGCGTGCTGCTACCAGCCTCGACAGGAAAGATTATTGTCTGTGTCTGATTCTTTCCTTCCAACGCGGATTGGGCCAGCACACCTGCCCAGCCCGCATCGCACCAGCGCGACCAGTTGGTGCACTGGGTTAGCGGAGGGCGGTCGCTGCTTAAATAATGGCAGTTAAACTCAGTATAACGGGTCTGAGAGTCCCATTCTTCGACACAGAAACCAGGCTGCTGCAACTGGTAAGCAGGGCCTACGGGGGGACGTTCAGAACGCGTCAAAGCCACATGGTGGGCCAGCTTGTTGGTACGCCCTGTGTAGTCCTGCCCAGCATCACAGATACGGGATAAAACCGAATATTCCTGACCACCGACCGTGACCTTCAGATGGGAGTAGTTGACCGGATTCAAATGTGAGTTTTCGTCGTGTACCGCAAATGCGTGGCGGTAGCCGCTCAGGGATTCCAGGCGTTCTGCCAGGTTCCGGGCCATCCCCTGAGTAGCGATCACGGTACAGAAGCCACGGCTCCCAGGCTTCAAGCCTTGAGGGGCGGATGTGTAGACGATCTCCTGACTCATGTTAGCGAATCCCTGAATAAACGCGGCTATGATGGTGAGGAAGAATGGTCCCTATCGGTCGTCTTTTTCCTGGTTGACGACGAAACTTTCTTTTTCTGTTCCTCGTTTTTAACCGTTGCGATCAGGCCAGGTACAGAGCGGTGGAGGGCATAGAGCATGGGAATTTCAATCCACATCGATTTGATATCCTTGGGACGAATACCCAAATAGCCTGATTCTTCAATCAGTTCTGGAGCTTGTCCTTGAGCGCTGGCCGGAATGTAGATCACATCTGACGAAAAGCCTTCTACAGCAGAGACCATTTCTGGAGCATACTTTGATACGATTTCTCGTACCTGCCTTGAAATATTGCGTAACTGCTTTAGATTCAGCCCCTGATAGGCAGATTGCGTGGCACTGGTTACCCACTCTTCCTTCAAAGGCTTGCCACTGGCCAGGGAACACCAGGCATCATATTTGGTGACCACAACCACCAGGGGACGATCATCCTTTTCATGCGCCGGCAACCCCTTATAGTTTCGGATCCGGTTTGCCGCTTCCTGAAAGACCAGGTCCTGACGATTACTCCAGACATTCTTCAAAATCTGTGGATCCTGGCTTTGATCTTTACAGGCATTTCGGAACTTGGGGTGCTGTGTCGGATCAAACAAAAAGAGAAGAACTCGCGATACCGCCAGATGCTGAACCGGTCTGTTTGCATTTTCATTTCCCGGAAGAAAATGTTCGCCCGCATTGTCATACAGGCATAAGGCACGTGCGAGTCGTCTGCTGTGGGCACCATACTGGTGTCCCGCTTCTGGCTGGATGGGAAATACAAATGGTTTCGGATATTGCACAGTTCTCCCAGATCCATAATTGACTGTCTCGTATAATTCCCCGCCTTCCAGTTCGGTTTTTCGGAGCGCAACTAATTTATCGTCGTCAGAATTGAGAAACAGTTCTTCTTCGTAATTGATTAAAAGCTGGTTTGCTTCAGGATCGGCATCACCAAAACTAAGGCCGAACTGACTGCTCAATATCGACCGTAGTTTCCAGGTCATGGCTGCCAGAAAATATGATTTCCCTGAACCGGGGGCACCCAGAATTGATATAAAGAAAGGTTCCATTTCCAGTAGTTGTCGGGGGATCAGCAGGTGACATTGAGGGCAGGCGAGCTTACTGCACGGGACCCCCTTAATATCCAGGGCCTTTCCTTGGACATTAAAGCGTGTGGGGAGAAATCGCTGTTGAGCATCACTGCCCAGAAGGGGATCGCCTGTCAGATCTGAATGGGCCGCCACCCAGAGTATCTCTTCAGGGGGGAATTCATTCCAACAGTGGGGACAGATGACTTGTTTTAGCAATGTTTGAGCTGTTTTTTGCCCACGACCCGTCGACACAAATTTTCTCCCTCTGGATGGTCTCTCAAAGGAAACTCCACCCTGGCCATGTACATAGAATTCGCAAAAGTTAACGTAAATCTACCAGGATAAATCTGGCTACAGGGTGAAACAAAAGTTTCCCGTGGCATATATACTAACATGCATGTCCATCAGAAGCGAGAGTTTTGATTTGATTTTCTGGGGATGTGCCAGGGATTTGAAACGCTCACTCAAAATTTCTCGTGAAAACGGGGCATCACTTATTTTCGCTTCTCAATCTCAGCTTTCCAGTACTCTCTGGCAGGTTTCTTCCCTGCCAGCTTGGGGTCAGAGTAACGAGGATGCAGGTCATTGTGCTGTTTCCCCAGTTGTCGTTCAAGGTTCCAAATCACAAGTGCTCTAGATAAATAATCCCCTACTTTCAACCACTCATCTCCATAAAGCAAAATTTTATCGAAATAGATCCTTCCCCTGGTATCATCCAGTTCGGGATCCCATTGGATGTTGTCACTATTGCTAAACATCTCGACGTCAAATCGGGGATCTCCTCGAATTAAAACTAGCAGATCTTCTGCAGTACGAAGGCGTTTCCAGGCTTCCTCTAATTCCTGGGGAAGCTCCGGTTTCTCTTTTTTGGGGTCCGCCTGTTTCTTCTCTGTATTATAGGTTTTAAGCTGGCTTTCGAACTCTGCTCTCAATTCAGATATTTGGGGAATGGTTTGCTTGGGACTCATTTGACAGTTTACCACCTGCCAGATTTTTTCTTCCTGAGCCTCTTGATCACTCTCAGGCAGGTTGACCAGTTGCCAGTTCAGCACGTCTATAAACTCAGGCCATGATTCTGCCAGCTCTTGATCATTCTCTGATTGTGTGAGTGCTTGAACCACAGGGGCGACTTCTCCCAACAGTCCCAGGGCCAGGGCCAGTTGTGCTTTTTGCATTCCCTGCTTCTGATCGAATTTTTTCAGCATAATCCGTTTCAGGTCGCGATAGTATTTTTCAGATCGCGGATCAGAGGATGCAGCCTTTTCTGCAGCAATTTCCTCTTTGAGCTTTAATGCTAAGTCTGACAGTTCAATCGTAGGTTCATTTATTTTTGCCGATTTCCTCAAGGGTTTATCGTCAGAATTCAGGGTAATTAGCCCATCCCCTCTCACAAAATATATTTGTAGTTTTTGCTGTCTGACTGGAGTGGCCAGGGGAGCATTCACATCAAACTCAGCGAGTTTATGTAATGGAGGTCCTTTAGGATCCATTTTGATTTTATCAGACTTGCCCATCACATTGACTTTGATCTCACGAGTTTCTTGACTCACATTCTTCACAGTAACTCGGCCAAATTTCAACGAAATGGTGGGACTTGTTTTATTGCCTGTTTCCGCTTCCTGCGCGGGTATGGGTAATTCGATTTCCGATTTCTCATGGACAGTCAGTTCCAGCTGCCCCGGAAGATGAATCGTCACCCGGGACATTGGCAGCACTAACAGCTTGCCTCCAGTGAATTGAGGGGACGTACCGTCATCCTCTTTATTGTTACCAGTCTTATTAAAATCTATGTCCTGATGCTTACCAAACACGAGATAAGTATCGCGCATCTTAACTTCCTCGACCTCTCGGGAGGGGGCTGTTGTTTTTGCAGCCTCCACCACTTTGGGTTTATCCTCAGCCTGTGGAGACTCTTTGATGGTCGGTGTTTCAACCTTAGTGACGGCGGCTAGATGTTGCATTTTTTTCTCAGCCGCCTCTGCCTGGGCTTGCTCCATCTCTTTCAGTTTTTGTTTGTTCTTCATTTCTGGTTGTAGAGCTGGAGTTTGGGCAACTTTTGCCTGATCATTGTTCTGCTTTGGCATCAACAGGTATCCTGTTCCCACAATCAACAGCAGAAACAGAACCACACCTGTGCCAATCAGGAGAGATCGGCCACGATTCGAATTCGTTTTCTGAAAATGTTGCGCCAGAGGAGGTGGGCTTGGAGGGCGTTTGGAAGAGGCAGCTGCTACTGGTGATGCTGGTGTCTGGCTGGAATTAATTTCTGTGGAACTCTTTACCTCTTCAGTATTCAGCTGTAGAGGAAGTTGCCCCGTCCTTGCCGCTTCTACCAGTGGCCCTTCCGGAGCGGTTCCCAGATCAGCACAGAGATCAATTACTGGCATCCGTGGATTACGCCGGGCGGCGTCTGCTTCAGGAGTACCATCCAGTACAAAACGCCATTGACAGTCCACGCCCGCAGGCAGCTTTGTAAAGTAGGTACTGAAGGTCACATCCCAGCGTTTATTTTCCGGTAACAACTGTAGGGCCTCGGCGACCAGCGCCAGCGTACTGCTGCCGGCTTCGACGGGAAAGATAATCGTCTGCGTCTGATTCTTGCCTTCCAGTGCGGATTGTGCCAGCACACCCGCCCAGCCCGCATCGCACCAGCGCGACCAGCTGGTGCACTGGGTTAACGGAGGATGATCGCTGCTTAAATGATGGCAGTTCATCTCAGTATAACGGGTCTGAGAGGCCCATTCTTCGACACAGAAACCAGGCTTCTGCAACTGGTAAGCGGGGCCTGCGGGGGGACGTTCAGAACGCGTCAAAGCCACATGGTGGGCCAGCTTGTTGGTACGCCCTGTGTAGTCCTGACCGGCATCACAGATACGGGATAAAACCGAATATTCCTGACCGCCGACCGTGACCTTCAGATGGGAGTAGTTGACCGGATTCAAATGTGAGTTTTCGTCGTGTACCGCAAATGCGTGGCGGTAGCCGCTCAGGGATTCCAGGCGTTCTGCCAGGTTCCGGGCCATCCCCTGAGTAGCGATCACGGTACAGAAGCCACGGCTCCCAGGCTTTAAGCCCTTAGGTGCGGATGTGTAGACGATCTCCTGGCTCATATTTCCGAATCCTGGATCTGAGTGGCAAAAAGAGTGGGTAGGCTTTCAGTATTCATTGAAGCAAATCAATAAGTCTGGCCCGTATCTTGTTTTCTCACTGTCCTCAAAATCAGGAACTTTTAAACTTTCTGAGGAAAACAGAACCAGACCTATGTATACACTACCATGGAATCGTACACTCTCTCAAGTGGCTTGTGAGAGGGAGTGAGTAATTCTCAACTGATACCTCATTCAGGGCGGGCAGTTGCCTAATTTCCAGATATCGTGGCGACGATGCAAAACACTTGAACGGATGATCTACAACGGCCACACCTGGCGATCCCCGAGGAGACAATGTTCCTGGACGAAGCCGGCGTCGAATCCATGGAGAAGTCATGAAAGCTCCCCATGATCGGGATCCACTCCACGATTTCGGATCAACCAGGGAAACAGATCACGAATCACATGCGACGTACTATCGGACATCGCGGTCTGCAGCCAGGTACACTGATGAAAGCGACCGTTCAGATCCAGGGAGATCTGGGTGTCACAACCCAGGTGATTCGTGTCGTCTCAGTTCGCCGGGGAGGCCTTGAGCAGAATGGACCTCGATCCCGATTACGGCCGACAGGAAGCGGAGCTCGAAGGCTGGCCGCAACTGTCCGGGGCTGAGTTTGTGAGCTGTTTCTATAAGAAGTTTAAAGTCGTACCGGCGAAGCCGATCACACGGATTGAATTCACTTACGTTTGAAAGGAGTTGAAGTACAGAAACCAAGAACACTCGGTGAATGCGAGTTCGATACCTTCGTGACGTTTATCACGGGACACCGTGTTGAGTTGCTGCGAGAAGACTCTGAGTTCCCAGGCTGGCTACTCGTTAATAATCTGGCTGATGGTGCTGTATTCGAATATCATAAAAACGCGCGGGCTGAAGGATGGGAGTTAATTCATTTGGATTGAGTAGTCCGGGTAATGGTGATGACCCGGACGTTATGAGACCCCGAAAGGATCCCTGATTACCTTGATAAGGGCAGTAAATTTTTCCATCCGATTGACGGAATCTCAGTTGGGATGAGTATAGATTATGAAATTATCAGATATCTAACAATTCGTGATACAGATGCCCCAAAAAGTCATCCAACTTATTCACTTGAAAGCTCTTTTTTATGATCAAAACCGCAGATCCTTTAACCAGGATGCGTTATACTGTGATAGTTCAGTATAGTTCATGATATTTTGCATTACTTGACGGCATCTTATCACACGACGATCTACGATAGGAAAACATCTTATCACACGACGATCTACGATAGGAAAACCAGCAACATTCAATCATGCCAAGGTCGTTTATTCACCATTTGGGGCTAAGCCTGGCGGCCAATTTCTTCTTACGGCTGACCCTTGGTCATTCTTAACAGCATGGATTAATCAAAAAAACTATCGGCTGGTGCAAGAGGTGCAAACCGAGAATGATTGGAACGTGCACTGTATTATTCAAACTTAGCAGAATCCTTCTATGGAGCTAGGTAGCGTTTATTTAATAGTTCTGAGGGTGATTCTGAGGAATGCGATCTTGATCATCGCCAGGTAACTTTCCAGTGTTTTGTCGTAACGAGTGGCAATTCTGCGAAAGTGTTTCAGTTGACCAATCAGTCGCTCCACAACATTTCTCTGACGGTATCGTTCTCTGCAAAAGTTCGGATTTTTGTTTTCATTCTTCCGATTCGGGATCACGTTTCCAATGGCTCTTTCTTCAAGCCATTCAAAAATATAACGGGCAACATATGCTTTATCGCCAGCCAGATACTGGGGACGATTCGCTTTGCTCTGTAATTTCAGAGGTATGGAATCCATCAGATCAATGAACTGCGTTGGTTCATTAATCTGCCCAGCAGTGACTGTGATTCCCAGCGGAATTCCCTGGCCATCACAGACGATATGTAATTTGGAAGAATAGCCACCCCGTGACCTTCCCAGTCCGTTTTCGACTGCACATCTGGAGGTTTTCACGAACCTCCCACTGCTGAATGATGTGCACGGACAATACTGCCATCGACACACCAGATCGAAGGATCGATCTGTTTATTCCGCTGAAGCCTTCTAATTAATCGGCCCCAGATCCGGTCCCAGAGTCCAGATTGGCACCATGTTCGAAAACGTTTGTAGATGGTCTGCCATTTGCCATAGCAGTCAGGAATATCTCGCCAGGGAGCTCCTGCATTTAAGACCCAAATAATTCCGTTAATTGTTTTTCGATGATCTACCCAGGGACGTCCCCGTTTTCCAGATCTTTTTTTCGGAAGGTAATTCCGTATTGCATTCCACTCGGTAATTGTGAGATCATGTCGCGAGATCAGCTGCCTCCTTGTAGCCTTGTTGCTGTTTTTGACAACGAGGATGTAGCTGATGTTTTTTCGTTTATAAAGACCAATTTGATTTAAGAAACGCTACCTAGCACAGAAAGGTTCTGATACTGGCGGTCAGTAGAAATAAAAAGTGCCGGAACGATAAAGCCTTGTCATCGGATTTGACAATCCAGAGCTGTCCCGAAATCTGCACGTGGAAGCAGATCAGTTGTTCTCTCCCCAGGCCAGTCGGATCCGCTTCAGCTTCCGTTCGATGGTGCGTACCGTAACCGATAAATTTTCGGCTATTTCTTCGTTCGTATAACCTTCCAGCTTGAGCACGGCGATGTCCCTGGGACGTTCATCGCCGAGGTGACCAAGTCGCTCCATCAGCTCCCCGCGGCGTTACGGCCCGTTTCGTAAAGAAATCGCAGGCCCAGAGAGTTTCCGAAGTTCACCAAGGATGCGAGTATAGCCGAACCCCGTTTCACGGGCGATCTTGAGAATCAGTTCTCGCAGCACGGCACTCTTTCCTGCCGACCAATGGTCTTTTTCTCCCGGCTTCGTTTCTCTTCCCGTACCCAGTGATGAAAGGTCCCGGGAGTGATGATCGTGATCAGTTCGTTGATCGCTTTTCCGAGCGGCTTGCCATATTTCAGGAGCTGCGCACTTTCGTGAGGCTTTGTATGAATCTCTCCTGGAGCACGGTCTCGCAGAATCCGGTTCTCGTTTTTCAAGTAGAGGACGTAATTTGCCAACAGGCTGTCGGAAGCAGTCGCAATCAATGTCAGCAAGGGATGAAAAAGTTGGATCATCGTGGTAGAATCAGCTTAGGTCATAATACTTTGTAAGATAAGGATGTGTCACTTTATTTGTACCCTGCTGACAGACAGTTCACATTCGATTGACAACCTGTTTCAGTACTCTGCGAGACTTTCCCTGACTACAGGGCCTCAGAGTTTATGCTGTTCACCTTATATAAATGCGTCGCGCCTGCTGTTAATCTGCATCAGAAAACTCGAAAGCTGTGAGTCACCTTCGAGTTACCGTAGAGGGCTCTAATTTATTAAGCTCATCTTGTTTCACGACTCCCACAATCAGTCCGAGTACGAGTCGTTATGAAAAGTGTTTTGTACGGTGCGATTAACCTGACTGTGAGCACGAGAGTTTTACCACAAACCTCGCTATCATTGGCTTTTTCTTCAAAGGAAAACTATGAAAGCCCCGCAATTACTCTTTGTCTTCGTCGCGATCTGCGTTCCCCTTGAGGTCGCGAATGCCAGTGATCATCCCAATGTAATCATGATTCTGGCCGATGATTTGGGTTACGGCGACCTTGGTTGTTTCGGCTGCAGGGATATTAAAACGCCGAACTTGGATCGATTGGCGTCCCAAGGCGTGCGCTTGACGTCGAATTACTCGAACAGTTCGGTCTGTTCGCCCACGCGTTTAGCATTGCTGACCGGCCGCTATTTTCAACGGCTTGGTTTGGAGTGGGCGGTCTGGTATCAGGCACCGAACGAGGGACTGCCGCCCCAGGAGAGTTCGCTCGCGTCCATACTCAAGCAAGCCGGCTATACCACCGCACTGGCTGGCAAATGGCATTTGGGCTACGAGAAAGGCTGGCGTCCCAATCAGCACGGCTTCGATTATTTCTTCGGTTGTCTCGGCGGCAACGTCAACTACTTCAAGCATTACGACAAGACTAATACGCACGATCTCTTCCTCGACGAGAAACCGTTGCATACCAAAGGCTACGTCACCGACCTGACCGCTGACTATGCGATCAAGTTCCTCGAGCAAATGAAGGAAAAGCCCTTCTTCCTCTATGTCGCGTTCAACGCACCACACTTTCCGTTCCAAGGTCCCGAAGACGAAGACCGGGAGTTCAGTTGGCATGAGGGAACTCGGCAGGGTCAGTATGTGCTGATGGTGGAAAGCCTGGACCGCGCCGTGGGCCGAATCGTGGCCGCCATTGATTCAAATGCCTTGAGGGACGAGACGTTGATTGTCTTTACCAGCGACAATGGCGGCGAAAAGCTGGCCCGCAATCACCCCCTGCGCGGCAAAAAAGGAACGCTCTGGGAAGGGGGCATCCGCGTGCCGGCTATCGCTCGCTGGCCCGGCAAAATCCCGGCCGGCACCGCAACTGATGCGCCCGTCCAGACCATCGATTGGTCGGCGACGGTGCTGGCTCTCGCAGGCGCTAAAGCTCCCTCGAATCGTCCCTTGGACGGCGTCAACCTGATGCCTCTGCTCAGCGGTAAAGGAGAACTCGCCAATCGCCCGCTCTTTTTCCGCCGGGCGCTCGATCCTCATCGGGGCAACGTGAAACAGCAGCGAGCCGTTCGGCTTGGGCGGTGGAAGTACCTCGATACTCCCGCTGGTGAGCAATATCTATTTGACCTGGATAAGGACATCAGCGAACAAACGAATTTGATCGAACAAGACCCCAG
Organism: Gimesia panareensis; assembly: GCF_007748155.1. Classification (GTDB taxonomy): domain Bacteria; phylum Planctomycetota; class Planctomycetia; order Planctomycetales; family Planctomycetaceae; genus Gimesia; species Gimesia panareensis. Next base: position 5,347,425 of record NZ_CP037421.1, on the reverse strand, counting down.
GCGAGCAGCGAAAATGGCGAGTTTGCTCGACCAATGGGAAGCGGACGTCGACCCGCCACTCTACGATCAACGCCAACAAGCCCGCAAAAACCGCAAAAACCGCTGACCTGCCCCCGCGAGTGACACCAGTCACACGTCTTAGTGTTCTGTTGTTTGCATAGCTGTTCTGCTCGCCTGCGGGAGCGTAGCGGAAGTTGGAGAGCAGCTTCACTTCCGGTACCGGAGCTCTATAACCCGGCCCTTCAAATGAGCGGAATTTACCTAATCGCAATACCACGGTCCTTTCCCATTGATCCGTTACCTCGATTATAAGCGATGCGATCAAGGCGAGAACTCGCGCAAATAGCCCGGAATGTCGTGATAAACAGCCCCGCTGAAAAGTTCTGCCGCTGTTTTCAAAGCCCATCAGGCGGCCGATGCTGCACTCCAGCTGGAAATACTGGGCAAAGACAAAAAAATAGAACCAGCACAAGCAGCATTACCGGTACTGGAACAGCAAGTCGACCGATTACTGACTGCCATTGCCGCTCACGTCGATTCTACTGCCCCGGAAAGAGACACATAATGGAGACTGCATCAGGATTTGGCGTCCGGATATAGTTCATCGAAGATAGTCCAATTCACATCGGACTGGCATAGGTGTCTTGCGTACAGACCATGTCATTGTATAGTATTATTCGATGCAACGATTTCCTTATATCACCGATTATATAAACGAAGTTTTCGCGAAAGAAATCACCCAGTGGGATTTTATTCTGCTGCGCCCTTTGCTGATCGTTTTCTATTTCTTTTTGCGGTTCATCAGCTTTCCGATCAAATTTATTCTGCGACGTTGGCCACTCGGATTCGAGGGGTACCTGATCGACTTCTGGATGGCATTCGGCTTGAAATATCTGGCTCGCCATGATGCAGCTGAATTGTTTATGCGGCACGTGCAAATCGAGCCACTGCTTTATCGTCATATGCTTACGCGTAGTGACACAGTGACCGAAAACAATGAGAGAAAGCTGAATGGGATCAACGGCGATTTCAGTGTCGAGAATACGAAAACCATTGTCGACAATAACCTGACAATCGGACACGACCTGCTCTCTTACGAACTGGTGGATCGTTTTGACAAGACTGTCTTCCTGGAGAATTTGGAATACATTAGATCAATCAGGCCTGAAAGCCACGAAAACTACAGTAAAGCGATACTGGAAGAAAACCGGAAACACTCGTTTCAGCTCCTGGGGGCCACGAATCTCGTAATTTTGATTGTCACAGTCATCACCATCTTTGGTGACCTGAAAACCACGATTACCGCTTTGAACTCGTTTGGTTCAGATTCGGTTCTCTTATGGTGCATGAAACAAATCTACGCCGAGAATAAGCAGGTTCAGATCGATCTGGATTTCTTCATGCAGGAAGTGAGTAATCGAGGACACTACAACAGCAGCGCGTTTTTTTCCAATCCGAGTCAGTATCTCTACTATCACATCGTTTTTGATGAAGTCGTCTATGACATACTGATGAATCAGCCCCCGGTTCCAATGAATTCTTGAGTAGAAAATGCCCTGCTATATCACGCGAACTGCTTCTTACCTCCCCGGTCCCGCAGTAGAAAACGATGAAATTGAGCGGTTTATCGGATCGCTTGATGGTGAAGCTGCGACGAAAGAGAAGATCTTATCGATGAACGGGATCGTTCGTCGTCACTACGCACAGGACCAATTACAACAGAAAACACATGATGTTTATGGGCTGGCTGCCAGAGCCGCACAACAATGTCTGAGTGAGTACACAGCCGCTGATACCGTCACTTATCTTGCCGCGGGAACCACTTATACACCACTGGCGGCCCCCGGCTTTGCATCGATCCTGCATCATCGATTACAGGCAGACGGTTACCTGAATTATCCCGTGGAGATCAGTTCTCACGCAGGAATATGCTCATCGGCTGCCAATGCCATGGTTGCTGCGATTCGCTCAATCACCGCAGGCCATCATCGTACGGCACTTTGCGTCGGTGCAGAGCACGCCTCAGAAATATTAAAGTCAAGTGTGATTCAACCGATCGATGATCGATCTCAACACGATAATTTACGAAACAGCCGCTGGTTTATGTCAATCTTTTTGCGGTTCATGCTTTCCGATGGTGCGGGGGCTTTTCTACTGCAGGATCGTCCTGACTCAGAAAGATTATCTCTGCGAGTAAACTGGACCCACTCAATGTCGTTTGCACATGAAGCCCCGTTATGCATGAAGCTGGAAGGCCGCACAGCTCTGCTGAGCCAGGATCTTTCTGTTTTGTCGAGCTATCTGGTTCCGCTGGCAACCAAATTTCTGGATATCGCTCTCGAAACACATCACGATTCTCTCGACTCGTATTCAACCATTTTGCCCCATATGTCGTCCTATTTCTTTCGTCGTAAAATGGAACGTGTCATCGCATCTCATTCCAGTAATCCACAGAATCCGGTTCCCTATTGGACCAATCTTGCCACCGCGGGAAATACCGGTTCTGCCAGCATCTACGTCATGTTGGACCAGTTCCTGAGACAGCATGAGCTACGAGATGGCGACCGGATTTTGCTGTTCATTCCGGAGTCGGGACAATTCAATTTTGTGCTTGTCAGTTTAACTGTGGTGATGCCATGACAGGCACAGGTCCAGACCCAAAGGTGACTGCAAACCAGAAAAGACTTGCCATCATTGGTGGAGGCAGCAGTGGACTGATTTGTCTGAAGAATGCTCTCGAATCGCTCAATGAATGGGACATCGTATGTTTTGAGAAGTCGGATCGAATCACAGGGTGTTGGGGAAACCCCTATCCAGGCTTCGTCTCGACTTCTACCAAATACACTAGAGGTAGTTTCAAAACCCAAAACTACGTGAACAGTTTGGTATAGTATTTGTACGAGTACCTCCCTCGAAAGGAGGTCTCATTATGACCATGACCCGCGTGTCACGACCTGCCACAGGTCGCAACATTACCGGGTCCAGGACGGAACCAAAACCACAACTCTCGGACGAGCAATGGCTTCTGATCAAAGATCTGTTTCCAGAACCACCGGTAAACGCAGCCGGAGGGCGGCCCAGAGTGGCTGCCCGCGAGTGCCTCGAAGGAATCCTTTGGGTATTAAGGACCGGTGCCCGATGGAAAGATTTACCAACATTTTTACCATCTCCCAGCACCTGCTGGCGGCGTTTCAAGGAATGGACCGAAGACGGTGTCTTCCTGGAAGCGTGGCAGCGATTGCTCGAACACTTAGACCGCCGGAAGCTGGTTGTCTGGTCGGAAGCATTCGGGGATGGCACATTCTGCCCCGCAAAAAAAGGGGCGCCGATGTCGGAAAGACAAAACGGGGAAAGGGAACCAAGCTTATGCTGCTGGTCGACGGAAACGGGCTCCCTCTCGCTTTGGATCGTGCCAGTGCCTCTCCGGCAGAGGTGAAGCTGATTGAATCCCTGCTGGACCAGCGAGTTTTGCCACGCGACCCCGATCGCCTGATTTATGATCGTGCGGCCGACAGCGATCCCCTGCGCACAGAGCTGGCGGAACGGCAGATAGAGCTGATCTGTCCGCATCGCAAGAACCGTGTGAAACCAGCGACGCAAGACGGGCGTGCTCTGCGGCGATATCGACGCCGCTGGAAAGTCGAACGCACCATCAGCTGGCTGTTCAACTTTCGTCGTCTGGTAATACGATATGAACGATACAGTCATTTGTTTTTAGGATTCGCACAACTCGCGTGCGTGTTCACCTTACTTAATAAGTTATGAAACCACTTCTAGGCAATTTTCATGCTTTACTCCTTTTGATGCCAGTGTGAAGCCCGATGGTGGCGCAAGTCGATCTGAGTTTTTTCGGAATGATGAATATGGTCAATATCTGGAGCAATTTTCGGAAACGTTCTCGCTCCATGGCAATATCGTCACACAACATCGTGTGGACAGGATTTGTCGCGATGTCGATCGAGATGGCTGGGAATTATTGATTACTGACCTGAAAGAAGGACAAGCTGAATCAACCACAGAATATTTCGATTGTGTGATCCTCTGTACTGGCCTGACTGCTGCACCAGTTCAAATAGATTGCAAGATCAAGACATTGTCTGTTTCCGAACTGCATCATCCTGACGGGCTGGGGCACATTTCTGATCAACGTATTGTGGTCATCGGTGGTGGAGAGTCTGCCGTTGATTATGCAAACCGTCTTTCGCAACCCGAGCTGAATAATAAAGTCTATTTGTCATTAAGGTCGGGAATTCGAGTCAGCCCCAGATATCATCCCATTCGGGGAGTGCCATCGGACTTTTTGAGAAATCGATTGATGCTATCGATTCACGAAGATATTCGAAACTGGATCGGGCAACGATTCGTTGAAATGCGCATCCGCTACCAGGAAATATTTCGCCGATTATTTCCCGCAAAAGAGGTAAATAATCTATCGCCCACCGAAATAGATCAGGACGTGAGCCAGATCCGTAAAGCATGGGCTTATAAACTCACGAAAGCGGCAAAAGATGACTTGTTCAATATGTTTCATAACAAGAGTGATGATTTTTTAGACGCTGTTGCCGAAGGCCGAATTACAATTGTCGGACCTCCCAATAACGATCAGTTCACTGTATTCCGCAGTTTTGATTCCGATTACGAAGAGCACATCGAGCCGACTCTCGTTGTTCCGGCAGTGGGCTATCAGGAAAGACTGAGTGAATTATCGGCAGGGCACATTCAGCTTTCGGACTTTTACATGGGCTGCATACATACAACTCATCCAGATTTGTTCCTTGTCGGTTTTGCACGTCCGATTATTGGAAACATCCCCTCCATCAGTGAGGTGCAGGCACGTTTTGTGTGCGGGTTAATTGCAGAAACGTTTCCTCGTCCTGCTAATATCGTGGCACTGCATCGGGCAGATGCCCTCAGCAGAAAAGTCCGCTATAAGCACTTGAGACTAGAGTCAATTTATCCAGTGGAGATGTTTCCTTATTGCGATCAGTTAGCCAGACTGATGAACACGTTCCCAAGGTTGCGTTCTATCGGTTCATTGGCTGTCTGGTGTCGAATGCAGCTTACTCCAGCTACAACTTTGCATTACGACTATCGTGAAAAGTCATCATCCGAACTGTATGCGTCTACCCCTGTCTACATGCCCCGGTCGCTAATAATATTCCTGCTGGTGATCAAGCCATTCGACTTCGTGTACCGAACTTTTCGAAGACTGGTCAAGCGATCCTCTGAACCGTAGCCGCTGATCTCTTAAACATCTTCCCCAAATGCAGAGATTAAAGTGACTGGGTCTCGATTATTCTGGACCGCTCCAGAGTTACTCCTTTGCGTCACTATTGGTAGCGCTCTGTAGTATGGGGGGAGGGCAAGTCGATTCGACGGGAGACTCCACACAGCAGGGGGCAGATACCCCCATGACCTGTGCGCTCTCTATTTGTTGTGATAAACAACAAATTCTGAAACGAGAGAATCGAAAAGCGACTGGTAGAAATCGATAAATGTGATCAACGCGATCGGAAGATGCGGGAAGTCATGACTTCGATCACGATTGTCTGCAGACCGTAGTCTTCAGCTTTGACACGCTGCAGGATGTCTTCGATCTCGTACTGGTCGGACCGCTCCATCTGCCGACCGGTCGAGTAAGTGAGCAGCTTTTCAATCAGACAGTGGGTGAACTTATCAAGACGGTTTTCGAGCAGCACATGCTTAAAACTCTCAAAATCTTTGAATGTTTCGCCAGAAGGAAGTTTGCCTGTCGGGTCGACCTTCGGGCCGCTCCCTTTCCCTCTCGGATGCGGGTACTTTTCCCGCCAGCGGCCGATCGGATCAAATGTTTCCAGCGCAAAACCGTGGGGATCGATATTTCGATGACAGACGTAACACGTCTGGTCCTGGCTGTGTTTTGCCAGTCGTTCACGAATCGTTGTGGCTCCACTGACGTCAGCCTCAATGGCAGGCACTTCGTCAGGCGGAGGTGGTGGCGGCGTTCCAAGCAGATTTTCGAGCACGTAGACACCGCGCGTGACCGGCGAAGTATCAACGCCATTGGCGCTGACAGTCAGCACACCGGCCATGCCCAGCAATCCGCCACGTCGTTTCGTACCGGAGAGCTTGACGCGCTGAAAGCCATCTTTCAGTCGCAATTTGTCTTTTTCAGGCAACTGGTAGAGGTGGGCGAGTTTCTTGTCAACAAAGGTAAAATCAGCGTCCAGAAAATTCTCTACCGATCCGTTCTCATCCAGCAGGGAACGGAAAAACAGGCGGGCTTCCTCTTTCATCGATTCCGGCAGGTTCTGAGCATAGTATTCCCAGGCCGCTCTGCGCGGCGGAGGCTGATCGCCGATAGCACGCAGATTGAGCCAGCTGTCCAGAAAGCCATTGACGAATTCTTCCGAACGCGGATCTTTCAGCATACGTCTAATCTGCTTCTGTAATTCTTCTTTATTCTTCAGTTGACCAGAGGCGGCCGCGGTGAACAATTCTGCATCAGGCGGTGTCGTCCAGAGTGCATAGGAAAGACGCGACGCCAGATCGTACGGGTGTAGCTCAAGTTCATCCTCGGGCGTGATCTCGCTGAGGTATAAAAACGAGGGAGAGCACAGGATCATCTTCACCGTATCAAGAGCCGACTGACGTGGTGTCGCCTGCTCGGACAATCGCTGTTCGTAAAGCACTTTGATCCGCCGTTGATCGGATTCGTTCAACGGACGCCGATAGGCCTTTTTCGCAAAGCTAAAGAGCTGCTCCAGGGCCTGGTCCTTCTGAAACCCCTCTTTCCCGAACACGGCGATCTCTTCTCTGCTACCGCCTGGTTCCGAAATCGGGCCGTGGATTTTGATTTCGCTGATCCTGATATGAGGCAGCTCTCCTTCGCGAAGCAGCGCACTTCGTCTGACTCCCGTCTCAGGCTTCTTGAATTCGTCCTTGTAGCGTTTGTTGAGTGCGATGACGGACGCCCGCGACTCATAAGGTCCGTTCGGAAAAATGAAACGAGGTGTCTGCCCGGCTTCCAGCCAGACACGAAACTTTAACCACTCTGGTTTGTCATCCGGAACAATAGAGCTGGCCAGGATCGGTTCAATCGCCTGGGGATAGTGGATATGTCCTTTCTTCACATCGCCGGGGACAACCGCCAGTTGAAATGGTTCCGAAAAGTCGATGCGGAATATCTTGGGATCGTAGTGCGTGTCGCGGTGCAGCGCCTGGGCTTGAACCTGAATGTCATACAGTCCTGAGACCGGCACGCCTGCCAGGAAATCTTCAATGTGCCCATAGCCCCCCTGGCGTGTGTCGGTATTGGGTTGTTCATAGAGACAGAGATAGCGATAGTTGAAGACACTTCGATGAGAACCCGACAGTTCTTCATACTGTTTGAAATGGCCGTTAAAGTGCCACGACTTCGGTTTCATCTCAAGTTTTCCCAGACGGGCTTCGACCAGTCGGGAGGCTGCCTGGAAATACTGATCCAACAGAAATCCGGAAGTCACCAGCGACTCACCGATGTTGTCCATGTGCTGGCTGGTCTCCTCCTTCGGGAAGTCCGCCGTTAATCCCAGTGTGTCGACACGTCGGTCAAACAGGGTGGCCAGGGTGTTTTCATATTCCCGATTGGAAAGGCGACGCATGATGGTGCGTGACCCGGTACTTTCAAACTGGCTGCGCGCATCCTGAATGCTGTCGCGCAAGGCACCGATCAAGGCAAGTCGCTCTTTGTCAGTCGGCTGGTCCGCTTCTTCGGGGGGCATTTTTCGCAGGGTCATCTGATCGATAATCCCATCCGCGGTGATCAGCTGCTGCTCAGTTTTGAGCGGCAGAGTAAACGTTTCAAACTCGCGCTCACCATCCGCGGTCGCCTTGTCATGGCAATCAAGACAGTATTTTTTCAAAAGCCTGCTGACGGTCGGATTGTACTTGTGTTGTGGCTCCGCTGCAGAGCAAGGCAGCAGCAGGGAAACGCAGACGGCGAAACCGCAAACGGCGCGAAATGCCCGCATGCTGAGAGATTTAATAGGCCGCGTATTCATCTTCAGGAGAACCTTCCGGTACTCGTTCCGAACGATTCCTTCTCAACACCCATTCTCTGAGCGATATCCAGGAAGAGGTTGCACAACGGGACCTTGCCCGGGCCTTTTGAGGGGGCTTTCTTGAATTCACCAGTCCCATACCCGCCTCCAGCCAGAATGATGGGCAAGTCTGAGTTGGTGTGTGAATTGGCATTCCCCATACCGCTGCCGAACAGGACCGCGGTCGAATCGAGCAGTGTCTGATCACCGTCAGAGATACCCGCCAGACGGGTCAGGAATTTTCCAAACTGTTCGATCTGATATTGTTCAAGAGTGACCAGGTGCCCGATCGACTCTTCGTTATTACCGTGATGCGAAAGACCATGGTAGGACTTATTGATACCCAGATGCTGTGGCAAAAAGCTGCCGCCAATCTCCAGAGTGGCAATCCGTGTTGAATCGGTCTGCAAAGCCAGCGCGATCAACTCGTAGAGCATAGGCAGGTCTTCCACAGTGTTCTTATCAGCCGGCTTGTCGAATGGTGCTTTCGGCTTGGGCTGATCAGACCAGACCTGGCGGAGCTTCAGACGTTTTTCAACATCGCGAATGGAACTGAAATACTCATCGAGTTTTGCTTTGTCTTCACTGTTGACTCGCTTCGAAAGCGAACGGGCTTCATCGTGAATCGAATCAAGTATCGATTCCTGCAGCGAATTCTCTTTCACTTTCCGTGCCTGAACCTGTTTCGAATCTGCGACGAACAGTCGGTCAAACAGTTCCGCAGGTCCCGTAATCGGCGGAACCCGAACACCTGACTTCGTCCACGAGAGCTGACAGCCACCATGGATCCCCCCTTCAGAACCGACCGTGAGTGACGGAAATCGTGTCTGATTGCCGATTTCATCCGCAATGAATTGATCGATGGTAACGTTGCCGTCTGTACGATTCTTGGACTCGTGATGCAGCAAACCTGACAGGAACGTATGCACGGCAAAGTGGCCGCCGCGAAGTCCATGATCGAGTCCGCGATAGACTGTCAGCTGATCACGATTGGCTGCAAGCGGCTTGAGCAGTATCGTTTCTTCAAAGTCTTTGCCAGTTTTCTCAGGAAAAAAATGCTTCAGTTGAAAACCGAGTAAGTTTCCTACTGCGACAAACCGTTGAGCCCCCGCACCTGCCCCACGAGATTCGGCAATTGCTGAATTCCCCGCAAATGAGCTCGTCATCAGAGAGGGCAGCCCGGGTAAAGCCAGAGATCCGGCAACGGAACGGAGAATGAATCGGCGACGATTGATTTTGTTGTTCATTCTGACAGTCTGTTTAATATCAAAGGGAAACTTTCAATACTCTCAAAAGCCTCAATGTTCGAAAATTGTTTCTATGAGCGGCTAAGAGTATTTTTATGATGTACAAATCCCGCCCCTGAGGCTGAACCTGCTCCCTCAATTTTACCCCAAATGGGGCTGCAACGCTATGTATATTTACAACAAGATCCACAATCACAGATGTGATCTGAGCTGGGAGTCAAGTACGATTGTCCGCATTAAACGGGTCAAGGAGCCTGATCCGGGCCTGCAACTGCCACTGTAAGTTCACCAGAGAGAAATCCCGCCATTCAAAATGTTCAGGAATATCATGACAGGAAATCTCAAAGCTGATCTAAGTTGAGCGTATCTGAACCACAGGCTTATCTAAAATCGATCTTTCCCTGAATCGCTGAATCGAGTACTCTCCTGCCTCCTACCCGGTTCTGACTTTCTCAGAACAACATTTCCCCCCTGCTTATCATCGAAGATATGCGCTGTCCGCACTTTCTGGGCCGAGTGGCAGCTTAGCATTTGGAGGCCTGTACATTGCTTAAGACATCTCGCCGCCGTTTTCTGTTTTATGGAATCAATAGTGTACTAACCTGTTCTCTAACTGGTTGTGGAACAATTCTGTACCCTGAACGCAGAGGACAGCCTTCCGGGCCGCTTGACTGGAAAATCGTCGGCCTTGACTCAATAGGCCTTTTGTTTTTCTTTATACCAGGTGTAATTGCGTTCGCAGTAGATTTTATCAACGGGACAATTTACTTGCCGACCTATGAATATGGTGAGTATGGTATGACAGATCAAAACAATCAGGATGCAAAACTCAGATCTGTTTCAATTCCCCCCAATCGTATTTCCACAGCTGAAATTAGTGAGGTCGTTTCAAAGCACTCCGGTCGCAAAGTGATTCTGCTGCCTGGAGAATACGAGACGCAACCAATCAAATCGATTGATGAATTCTGGTCAGTCGAGCGTGAGATGAACGGGCAATCCTGAACCGAATTCCGAATACCATTCAATTCGAATCAGCAGACTATAAACCAGGTTAGGGTATGATTGAACTTCATACACGTGACAGGATTGCTCCACCAAGGCTGTACAACTGACTTCACTTTGCAAAGCGGAACTTCAACCACGAATAGATACTGGCTCCAATTTGCTGGTAACCGAGCTTATTCGGGTGAACGCCGTTGTTGACCGGATAGCCGTCCACAATATCGAGGTTTAACTCGGTAGGGATGATAAACAGGTTTTCTTGTTCGCGACCTGCGAATTTTTCGATTTGCCGTTGTACCAGCCGATGTTGAATTTTCTTCCAGCCCCAACGGCTGTAGCGGTCTTTGTAGTTGGCATAAAATGCTTCCTGACGGGAATTCCCCGGAGTGGTTAAACAGATCCCCACCTCAGCCTGAGGCGCGGCCGCCTGCAGGGCTTTGATTAAGATGTCTGCCTGCGTGAACATACCATCGATTTTGTCATCAATGGCGTCCTGTTTCGCCGAGAAACAATCGTTAATGCCCAGCATAATAATCACGACGTCTGGCGTGTTACCATTACATTCTTCTTTAAAGTAGCGTTTGAAATCCAGGCCCGGCTTACCGTCTTTACCGAGATATACAAACGGGCTGCTGCGTTTGCGGTACGTTCCATCGGGGTGGGGCTCGTACTTCGAGACGAACCGCTGCCAGGTCCAACCACCGTAACCTTCATGCGCGACGCCTTTCGCAGCGGACTTCGGTTTGTGCGTTCCCAGCATTTGCCATTTTGGATTGCCGGGAGTGGAGAGCAGCCGGGCGATTTCGTTGGAGTATGTGGTGGCGTGGGTCAGGCTGTCACCAATGATTAACAACCGACAGGTGTCGCGCTCGGAACCCGAATTGGCCGCAGCAACATGCAGGGTGGTTTTCGCTGTTCCCAGAATTTTCCCGTCAGCGTCGGTCACCTTCACCGACAACGGATGTTGCCCCACATCGGAATCTTTCGGCGTGACCGTCCAGCGATTCTGCTCAGCAGTACCGATTTTACAACTGACCTCAAACCGATATTTCTCTGGCGTTTCAGTCAACACGATGTTGTCGTAATAGATACTCATTTCCACGCCGGGCACCGCATAAAACGCGGGTGGCAGTGTCAGTTGCAGAGATTCTGATTTCTCTGCTGCGACTGCAGGACAGGCTGAGAGAAATAAGAGGAGCGATAAATTGATCAGCAATCGGGGGAAGTCTATTTTTTGCACGGATCTCTCAATCTGATATTAATTAACCGGGATTTCCCATGGGGGTTGATCCTGAAACCGCTCCAGGCAGAACCCGAGTCCTATCGTAACATCGCCCACCCCCTCCGCGTCCAGCGTCTGACATTTTTTTTCTGGGAATTCCTGCCCTGCTTTTCTCCCGATCATTGTCATCCCCTTTAAGCCTTGATGGTGAAATTCCATTCTCGATATGATGAAGCTAACTGCATCATCAGCGTCTCTCTGCAGACAATCATTCAATCAAAGCTAAGGATAACCCATGACTGCGAAGAGTTTTCAACCGGTAAAAATTGGTGTTATTGGCCTGGGACGGTTTGGGCGATTGCATTCATTGACGTTAGCTGGACTGGCGGAAGCGGAACTGGTGGGGGTGGTCGCACGTCGGGAAGAAAGCCTCGCTGCCCTCCGCAAAGAACTTCCCGATGTGCCAGGCTGGACGAATCTGACTCAGGCGATTGAAGAATCGGGCGCAGAAGCGTGGGTGGTCGCCTGCACGACGCGGTCACATGTGACTGTCGCGCGCGAACTGCTCGAACATGGCAAAGCGGTACTGCTGGAAAAGCCGATCGCAGATAGTCTGGCAGAAGCGGAAAGCCTGGCTCCACTGGTACGGCCCGATTCCAGCAACCTGATGATTGGACACATCCTGCTGTTTAACAGCGAGTTTCAGGAGTTGCGGGAGGTGGCCCGCGAACGGGGCCCGATTTCTTATATCGATTGCGTACGACATCGCCCCGCGAGTATTGTTGCGAACTTTCCGGGCGAGAACCCGCTCCATGCTGCAATGGTACATGACCTGTATTCGACACAGGTGCTACTCGATTGTGCGGAACCGGATCATTTCAGTGCACAATATCATCGGACTGCCACAGGCGCCATTGATCTGGCTGTGGCACAACTCCAGTGGAACGGTGGTCCGGTGGCATCGTTCGCTGCCTCGTATTTAACGCCCGCAGGAATGCCGCCCCGCGGGTTTGACAGAACCGAAGTGTTTGGTGAGGGGTGGTCGGCGCGGATTGAACCGAACCCGCGACCGATCTCCGTCTGGGACAATGAAGCCTCCTGGCCTCTGGCACTGGAAGTGCGTGCTAACCCACCCAGCGGCATGATGGCTGAGGAGTTACGTTGCTTCTGTCGGGTTGTGCGTAACATGGAAGCAGTGCCCACTGGAGCGACCTACTCAGATGCCATGCAGGTGCAACGCTGGATGGAGAAGCTGAATGCGTTTGTCTGATCAGCTGGTGCTTTACTTGTCCACTGGAATTACCGGCAGGACAACATGCGAAGGCCTTGCTGCATCGTGAAAGATCGTTTGCTTCGCAATCTGGAACTTTGTCGCCAGGCCGAGATTGTCTTCGTCCGTATTGGGATTTCGGAGGTAGTACGGATAGTAGCTGCTGGAGATCTCAATGCGGATCCGATGCCCGCGCGCGAAAACATTGCCCGTCGGTCGCCAGAAATCAATCTGGTATTCGTACGGCTGATTCGGTTCGATCATGCTGAGTTTATGCGGATTGAATGCCCCATGACGTTCGGGATCGCGATGGCGGGCCCGCATGACGCCTTCCCCCAGGAACAGGGATCGGCCGTCGGGATGCACATCGGCTAAACGGATCATCCAGTCGGTGTCGAGCGCACTCGTAGCGGCAAACAGGCGGGCCGTGATCGGACCGACCAGTTCGACATCCTCTGTCAACACCGGCGTGTCGTAGACCAGCACATCACTCCGCGCTGCCGACTTGCTGATGTCGCGCGGTCCGTCAATATGGCCGTTGGTAAAAGGAGCCGAGGGGGTCGGGTGGTGCGGATCGTAGACATACCGGTCAGCCTGCTCATTACCAGGAGGCTGCGTACTCAGCGTGCCATCACCGTCGGAAGAGTTCGCTTTCCCACCGCTCCGCAGATAGTATTTAGTGAACTGCGTCTGCGGCAACGGCCAGTCCTGGGCGGCACGCCACTTGTTGCGCCCCATCACGAACACGTGGACGGGCGGATCTTTCAACACGCCGTTCTCGATTCCTTTCAAATGATAATCGAACCAGCGCAGAATATAACCGTCCCAGTCGATGATCGCCTGCTCGCCAAAATCGACATCGGCAGCTTTTCGATATCGGTTAATAATGTGCTGCCAGGGACCTATTACGATCCGCGGGTGACGCGCGGCGGGCGTACCGCCATATTGCTTCATTGCCAGATAGTTCATCGGCGTGCCAGGAAAGTTTGCGTCGAACCATCCGGAAATTGCCAGGGAGGGAACTTTCACTTTCGCATAACTTTCAGGGGTCTGATAAGCAATGGCCCGCCAGTATTCGCCGTCGGCGGTGTTTTGTAAAATCCACTTCCGCCACCATGCATTGGGTTTGTAGTTCCGGGTTTTGTCGAAGTCGATGTAGGGGAGCCGGTCATACGCTTTTTCGCGATTGACAGCAAAGCCGCCGTATGCACCGGGACCGGCGCTGTAGGGCAAACGGTCGGACATCGAACCTGCCCAGTCCATCATCCAGCAGACGAAGATCCCGCTTTGATAGGGACAATTATAAAAATTGTCGGGAGGCGCGACTTCGGGTACGATGGCTTTTAAAGCCGGTGGCGACTGCGAAGCCGTCCACCACTGCGTCCAGCCCATGTATGACAGCCCGTAGGTCCCCACACTGCCAGTGCACCACGGCTGCGCGGCAATCCACTGCACCAGATCGTAGCCATCCGTTTTATGTTTTGGTGAAAACGGGTCCCATTCACCGCCCGATTCAAAACGACCACGTGAATCAACATTGATCACCACATAACCGCGTGAGGCAAAATTCTTCGCCCGTGCCGCCTGCCCGTTTTTGTTGTAGGGCGTTTGCTGCAGGATGGCGGGAAAACGACCCTCCGCCTGGGGACGGAAGATATCAATCTTCAACTGAACACCATCTCGCATGGGGGCATCGCAGTTGCGTTCTTCGATGACAGTGTACTTGACAGGCGAATATTCGCCCGGTTGCGGCGGTTGCGCCGTCACGAGTGAACTGAAAAGTGGAATGACCGCAGCAACGATAAACGCGATCCGACTGCCCTGAAGTTTCCAAGAGAAGACCATCCGTTTTGCTTTCCTGCGCTAAGACAAATGACAGACCAGGAACGATGACGGTCTGGACTTCAGTATAAAAGCACAACGTCCGACCCTCTACGATGCCTCGTTAAGTACGTTCAAATCATTAGAAACTTTTAGCAGGCCGAAATCAACACAGGAATTGTCTCTGCAGAACTGCCATCGTTTCCTTCCCGCTGAGTGGCGCAGGCTGCTTTTACTGGTCCCACTTCCCTGCTGATGAAAGACACTGGCATGTTACCCATACAACAGGACAGCGAAATCGGCAGGGTTTCCGGGATAAATATCTTTGCAGGCCTGGTCACGAATCGTACCTGCAAAGTGTTGCACTCGAACTCTTCAAGGTATAACAGATTTGATAGAGTCGGTTGAAAGACTCAAATCAGGGCCTGTATTACAGGTTATGATGGTCAACAATGGAATCGCCAATAATCGGAGACTGTGATGATGCTGCGCTGTCGTCCTTGGAGTATGCTGCTGGTTCTTGTTTTCTGCTCGTGGCCGGGCGCGTTCAGTCTTGCCCAGAAGGCCGTACCACTGACGATCGAACAGCGGCAGACCTTCGATCAGGAACTGCAGACGCTACAGGAGTCGCTGGAAGCGTTACATGATCGACCTGCGAGCGACATCGCAGATGCCTCGATTTTCTCCAAGGGTTTGCAGTGGGCACTGCAGTACGATCAACAGTTTTCGCCGCGAGATATCGCTTTAATGAAACAGGCAATCGTACGCGGCAAACAACGCATCGAAGCATTAGACGCCAACAAAAAACCGTGGAGTACCCGCAAGGGCAAGCTGGCGTTAGGTTACGTTTCTGCGGTGGACAACTCGGTGCAGCCGTATGGCGTGATTGTGCCTGAAAACTACGACCCCGCACAACCAATCCGGCTCGACGTGGTTTTACACGGCAGCACGCGTCCCGTCGGCATGAGCGAGTTACGGTTCATCGCCCGGTTTGATGAAGGTGACGAAAAACGGTCCTCTGCTCCCGATAAGCCTTACATCGAACTGCATCCGCTGGGCCGTGTGGAGAACTGTTATCGCTGGGCCGGAGAGACAGACGTGTTCGAAGCTATTGAGGACGTCAGTCATCGTTATAACATCGACCGTCGCCGGATCGTCCTGCGTGGCATGTCGATGGGGGCTTCCGGGACCTGGCACCTTGGTTTAAAACACCCGGACTTTTTTGTGGCAATCGGACCTTACTGCGGTTATGTCGATACACATCATTTTTCAGAAACGCCGCTGAAAAACTTCGTCAAAGTAGGCCCCCTGCCGCCGCATCAGGAACTGGGGCTGCATATGCTCGATTCCATTGACTACGCGGCCAATGCCGGTGTCGTCCCGGCCATCGCGTGCATTGGCGAAAAAGATGTCTTCTTCCAGGCACACGTGCTGATGGTGAAGGCCATGCAGCAGGAAGGGCTCACGATGGTGAACCTCATCTCGCCGGGCACCGGGCACGTCATTGATCCGGTCACACATGCCGAGCAGATGCGGCGGATCGGTTTGTATGTCGACAAGGGGCTCGACAGGCAACCACAACAACTGCGGTTCGTCACCTGGACTCTCAAATACAATCGCTGCCACTGGCTGGAAGTGCTTGGTTTACAGCAGCATTATGCGAAGGCTGTGATTGCTGCTCATTTACGTGACGATGAGATTGATATCACGGAACTGCAAAACATTACCCGCTTCGCGATCGATATATCACGTCTGTCGACAGTACCGCAGAAACTGCGTATCGGTAAAACGGAACTTTCACTCTCGCCTGCAAATACAACCCGAACCCGGAAAATTGTGATCGAGCGGAAGGAAAACGTCTGGTCGCTTGCGGACAGAAAGGGTAAATCGCCGCTCACAGGCAAACGCCCCGGTTTGCAGGGGCCGATTGACGATGCGTTTTCGTCGCCGTTTCTTTGCGTACGTGGAACAGGACAACCATGGAACGCAGCCGTACAGGCTTATTCCAATGCCAGTCTGAAGCGATTCGCCGACGAGTGGCAGCACTACTTTCGCGGCGAACTCCCCATCAAAAACGACACGGACGTGACGGACGAAGATATTCGCACTCGAAATCTGATCCTCTTCGGCGATCCGGGCAGTAACAGTTTGATTGCGAAAGTCCTGCCCGATCTTCCTCTGGAATGGACCAGAGAAAAACTCCGGTTGGGGAATCAGGAGTACCCCGCAGATAAACACGTTCCCGCATTGATCGCGCCGAACCCACTCGCTGGTGAGAATCGTCGTTACGTGGTACTCAATAGTGGCCACACCTTTCGAGAAGCCGAGTTGGCAAAACTCAATTACCTGCTCTTCCCGCGCTGGGGCGACTGGGCTGTGCTGCAAATCGACCCGTCCTACACAGGTTCCACTCCAATCAAAGAGAACGTGCTCCACGCCGGTTACTTTGACGAACAATGGAAGTAGACAGACTTTTTTTAATTGTCCACAGAACGCGGCATCCATCATTTATAACCCCTTTTACAGGCTCATTCGGCGATCTGAATTTCGCTTTCATTGGAAATGCCTTGACAATTGTCTGCAGGCAAACCTACGATCTAGGGAACGATCATCCATTTGGGACCCACCTGTTCTCCTCGTGCTGCGATGTCGCAGTTTCGGATTTTCTTGAGACGCACCAGGATCGTTAATTGTGTTCAGATTTTAAGGACATAATTGAGTATGCGCACGCTGCTTCGATCCAGCCTCTTATTTTGGTCAGTTTTTCTCGCTCTGACGATCAATGTCTGTCGTGCGGAAAATGATCTGACGAAGAATTCCGTCACCGCTGCGAAAATCGATTTCAGCCGTGATATTCGACCGATTCTTTCTGAAAACTGCTTTCATTGCCATGGTCCCGATCCGAAGCATCGTGAAGGAGATCTGCGACTGGACGTGGCTGAGGCGGCAAAAGCTGACGCGATCGTTCCCGGGCATTCCGATCAAAGTGAATTTTATAAACGGATCAGCAGCAATGATTCTGATCTGATTATGCCTCCCGCTGATTCGAACAAAGAGTTAACTCCCGAGCAGAAGTTATTGCTCAAACGCTGGATTGATGAGGGAGCCGAATGGACCAGTCACTGGTCATTTCTCGCTCCGAAAAAATCCGCATTACCCACAGTCAAAAACAGCCAGTGGGTGCGGAATCCGATCGACCAGTTTGTACTGGCAAAACTGGAATCAGAGCAGTTGCGGCCCTCGAGGGAAGCCAGCCGCCGTACCTTGATCCGTCGACTGACGTATGATCTGACCGGACTGCCCCCTACCATTTCCGAGATTGATCAGTTTCTGCATGACGAATCTCCCGACGCTTATGAAAAACTGGTGAACCGCCTGTTAAGTTCAAAAAAGTATGGCGAACGCATGGCTTTAATGTGGCTGGACGCAGCCCGCTATGGTGATACGAGCGTGTATCATGCGGACGGCCCACGTGATATGTGGGCCTGGCGCGATCGCATCGTGCAGATGTATAACGAAAATGTTCCCTTTGACCAGTTTTCAACGGAGCAACTGGCGGGAGATTTACTTCCCAATGCCAGCCCCTTACAAAAGGTCTCCTCAGGATTTAATCGGAATAACGGGACCACCGATGAAGGTGGCCTGATTCCGGAAGAGTACCGCGTGGAGTACGCCGTTGACAGAGTCAAAACAACGTCCACGGTCTGGTTGGGACTCAGCATGGAATGTGCTCAATGTCATGAACATAAATACGATCCGATTTCACACGAAGACTATTACCGCTTCTTCGGGTTTTTCAATATCAGCGCCGACGCCGGAAGTCAGACACGGAACGGGAATGCCAAACCAACGGTAGATCTGGTTGATCCGGAAAAACAGAAAATACTCCCGGGGGTGCGTACCAGAATCAAAGAAAACGAACTGCAGCTCGCCGCGCGTCAAAAGTCGGTCGAACCTCAGTTTACCGCCTGGCTGGTGGAAAAAGAAAAAAAGCAACAATCCGCGCCATCCCCAATTGAAGGACAGATCCTGCATTTCAGGCTGGATGAAGGCCAGGGAAACCAGGTTGTCGATCAACTGGACCAGAAACGTAAAGGGACTATTCAAGGAAAGGTAGACTGGACAAAGTCTCCTTACGATCAGGGGCTTCATTTTGACGGCACGACCTTTGTCGATCTGGGCGAAGTCTGTAATTTTGAACGGACAGATTCATTTTCCTACGGTGGCTGGATCAATCTCGACCCCAAAGGATCCGGCGCGATGTTGGCGAAAATGGATGATGCCAACAGTTATCGCGGGTACGATATTCTCATCTCAGGCGAACAAATCTCCGTGCATATCATCAATACCTGGCCGACGAATGCCATTAAGGTGACAACGAAGAAAAAACTCAAACCGTCGACCTGGCAGCATGTGTTTGTGACCTACGATGGTTCATCCAAAGCACAGGGGGTAAAAATCTATGTGGACGGTGAGTTGTGGGACTGGAAGATTGAGCAGGATCGCTTAACGGATACCATCCGCACGGCGAAAACGTTACTGATCGGCAGTCGGCACCCCAGTTCCCGTCTCAAGGGAACCATTGATGAAGTCTCAGTCTTCAATCGGGTACTCAGTCAATCTGAAGTCGAAACACTCACGAAGCAACTTCCGATTACGACCATCCTGGCGGTCTCTCCTGAAAAACGAACGAAAGAGCAACAGCAGCAGTTGCGCAACTACTACCTGGAACGGGAAGACGCAGAATATATTGCGTTAGTCAAGAAACAGCAGGAATTAAAAGCCGAAGAGTCAAATCTTCTCAAACCGCTGACGTCAGTCATGATCATGGGAGACATGTCTAAACCGCGGGATACCTTTATTCTCAATCGCGGCGCTTATGATGCGCCTACCGAACATAAAGTCGAACCGGGTACACCAGCGGTTTTGCCGCCGATGCCCAAAGACGCCCCCCAGAACCGCCTGGGTTTAGCACAATGGCTCTTTGCCGAGAATCATCCTCTCACGGCGCGCGTCGCTGTGAACCGGTACTGGCAAATGCTGTTCGGGACAGGCCTGGTCACGACACCGGAAGATTTCGGTTCGCAGGGCGCCTTCCCCAGTCATCCGCAATTGCTGGACTGGCTGGCTGTTGATTTCAGGGAATCCGGCTGGGATGTCAAGCGGATGCTCAAACAAATAGTAATGTCGTCTACGTATCGGCAGACATCGGATGTCCCGCGGGTTGCCTATTTACGAGATCCCGCGAATCGACTGCTGGCACGCGGTGCACGTTTTCGGTTGCAGGGAGAAATGATCCGCGACAGCGCACTTCAGATCAGCGGCTTACTCAACCCCCAAATGGGAGGCCCGGGAGTCAAACCCTATCAGCCACCCGGACTCTGGAAAGAAGTGGGTTTGGGCGGAAATCCCAAATTCGTGCAGGACCACGGCGACAAACTGTATCGCCGCAGCTTATACACCTACTGGAAACGATCCGCGCCTCCGCCGTCGATGCAGATCTTTGATGCACCGACACGGGAGAAGTGCACGATCCGACGGCCTCGCACCAATACGCCTCTGCAGGCCTTAGTCACGATGAATGATGTCCAATACGTGGAAGCAGCCCGCCATCTGGCAGAACGCATGCTGAAAGAAGGGGGAGCAACCAGTGCTGAACAGGTTGGTTTTGCCTTTTTACTGGCAACCGCCAGAGAGCCCCACTCAACAGAAAGAGCAGTACTTCTGGATGTTTACGAGGAAAGCCTGAAACACTATCAGGCCCATCCTCAAGCGGCTGAAGAACTGCTCAAAGCCGGTGAGTCGCCTCGTGATAAAAATCTGAATGTCCCTCAACTGGCGGCCTGGACGGTCGTGGCCAACATGATTCTCAACCTGGACGAAACTTTAACTCGTGAGTAAAACGCTATGAATCCTCTGGAAGAATACCAGCGACAGTTAACACGTCGACAGTTATTGTCACGCTCCCGTGGATGTCTGGGGGCGGCGGCACTGGCCTCGTTACTGGGAGACGTACCCAGACTCTCCGCTGCCAGCCAGTCCAATCCGGATCAGCGAGGGCTCCCCGGCTTACCTCACTTTGCCCCCAAAGCGAAACGGGTGATTTATCTCTTCATGGCCGGTGGTCCCAGTCATATTGACCTGTTTGATTACAAGCCTGAGTTGAAGAAGATTCATGGAAAGGAACTGCCTGATTCAATTCGAAAAGGGCAACGACTCACGGGCATGACCAGCGGTCAAAAAGCGTTTCCCTGTGTCGCACCCATGTTCAATTTTAAACGCTACGGCGAACGGGGAACCTGGATCAATTCAGACATCCTGCCCCACACTGCTTCCATCGCAGACGACATCGCGATTATCCGCACCATGAATACGGAAGCCATCAACCATGATCCTGCGATTACCTACATCAATACGGGAACACAACAACTGGGACGTCCCAGTTTCGGCGCGTGGCTGAGTTATGGATTAGGCAGCCCGAACAAAGATCTGCCCGCTTATGTGGTGATGATTTCCGTCGGTAATGCACCAGGGCAGGCACTCTATTCACGGCTCTGGAGCAGCGGCAACCTGCCCTCACGGCACCAGGGAGTTCAGTTTCGTAGTGCCGGTGACCCCGTTCTATTTCTTTCTGATCCCAAAGGACTGGACAGAGGGCTGCGTCGCAAAATGCTGGATGGACTGGCGAAGCTCAATGAAGAAAAATCCCAGCTGTCGGGTGATCCGGAGATTGAAGCACGCATTGCACAATACGAAATGGCGTATCGGATGCAGACCTCGGTACCCGGTTTAATGGACTTGAGCGGAGAAACGAAAGCGACGTTTGAGATGTACGGCCCCGATTCAGAAAAGAAAGGCACGTTCGCTTCGAATTGCATTCTCGCACGTCGGATGGCGGAACGTGGCGTGCCTTTCATTCAACTCTTTCAGCGGGGCTGGGATCAACACGGGAATCTCCCTAAAGCCATTCGCAATAATTGTGACAAGGTGGATCAGCCCGCAGCCGCCCTCGTGAAAGATCTAAAACAACGGGGATTATTAGACGATACCGTTGTCATCTTCGGTGGAGAATTCGGTCGCACGATTTACAGTCAGGGAACGTTGACGAAAGACAATCACGGGCGTGACCACCACGGACGTTGTTTCTCAACCTGGGTGGCTGGCGGAGGTTTTAAGCCAGGCATCGATTACGGAGAGACTGACGATTACTGCTATAATATCGTGAAAGATCCGGTGCATATTAACGATCTCAACGCCAGTGTGCTGCACTGTCTGGGCATCGACCATAATCGCTTTTCCGTGAAATATCAGGGGCTCGATCTCAAACTCACCGGTGTCGATGGTGCCCAGGTCGTCAAAGGATTGCTGTCTTAGGTAACAGACATTTTAGCTGGATATAAACAGCCGGACAGAGACTGTCTTCAATCCAGTCCAGAGGACGAAAGGTTTTGACAAGCCACTCACCTGAGCTGTAGTGGTTTTCCGATTCCGTAACTTGTTATTTATATATGATTTACATAGACAAGATAACAAGCGGCGATTCACAGGTCGAAGACTTGACCTGACTGCCCGTATTTTGGTTGCGGTAACTCTGGAATCAGTTAGAATAGATCAAAATACTCAAGCGCTTCATAAAGTCAGCTTACCTCACAATACCCTCCGATATCGGCGCAAGGTTACCTGCCACTGCCAACTTATCTGTGACACAGCATTTAGCTGCTCGACGGAACAGGTAAACCACTGCCTGATTAGCTGAAAGATTGATCATGCTTAACCGTAGAGAAATGCTTCAAGGTTTAGCGGCCGGCGCTGGTGCCGCATTTGGACTCTCGCTCGTTCCCGAACGTCTGCTGGCCATGCCTGCCAGCAAGGATACGCCCAAGCGTGTAATTTTCTTCATGCAAAACCAGGGTTTCGATCCGGCAACCTGTATTCCGGAAGGGATGAAACGCAGTGGCTCGCTGGCGAAAGTCAAGCTCCCCGAGCCCATCAGCCCGCTGGAACCTTATAAGGAAAAGATGCACATCATCAATGGTCTGCACGGCATTCATACCAGTCCGTCGCACAGTGCATTCTTTGGCGCACTCGGCGGTTATCGCGGCAGTGACGGAGTGCCTCCCAGTGCATCGACCATCGATTACGAGTTGAGCAAGGTCCTGCCGCAAACGCTGCTGCCTCACCTGTGCATCGGCATGGACTCCATTGAGAACATGACGACTAAGCCCACCATAGCGACGCTCTCTGCCAGTGGCGCCGGTCAGCCGATCTTCATGCATTCCAATCCGAATCATCTGTACCAGATGCTCTATGGCGGAATCTCTTCAGGAGACATCCGACGCCAGCACGAAGCAAGGTCGAACGTCTTCAATCAGATTGAAAAGTTAGCCGCTGCCAAAGGACGCGCACTCCCCACAGCAGACCAGCAGCGTTACGGTCAATTTGTTGCGGGATTCAAAGAGGTCAACGGCCTGCGTGATCGCCTCGATTCGGTATCGGATCACCTGCGCAAATTCGCCCCCAAGGTGGACGCGCGCTACACCAGTCCTGAGTTCGAAACAGACTGGCATGACGTCCTGCTCGACCTGGGAATCTCGTCGCTCACATCGGGCATCACCAATACGCTGACCATTGGTTCGGGCCGCGGTGAGATCTTCGGAGCCTGGAAAGGACTGGGAATCGAGCAACAGGGTCACAACCTGGGGCACATGGAACAGCCTGGTAATCCAATCTGGATTAAGATTCGTCAGTACAACAGCCGCATGCTGGTGAGGATCATCGAAGCGCTGGAAAGCGTGCCGGAAGGCAGTGGTACGATGATGGACCACACGCTGATCGTCTACACCAGTAACAACGCAGACAAGCAGCACACCAGCGGAGCCAACTGGCCTGTCATGCTGCTCGGCAATTTCGACGGCGCATTCAAGACGGGTTGCTTTACGCAACTGGATGGAAAACGTCCCATCAATGCCCTCTATGCGACGCTCCTGCAGGCAGCGGGCGTTCCCTGCGATCACTATAACATGAATGAGAAACTGGCCCGGAAGTTCGATTCCGGCACAGGCCCGCTCCAGGAACTGCTGGTATGACCTGCTTCAGATTCGCTCTGGTTCTCACACTGCTCGGCAGCTTGCTCCCCGCAGCAATGGGGGAGACTTATACGCCCGGGCAAAAAGTATCCAGAGACTTTAAAACCTTCGCGAAATCGTTTCTGACGACGCACTGTGTCGACTGTCACGGTCAGTCAGAGCCGGAAGGGAATCTCTCGCTTCACGACCTGGGACCCGTGGACGAGGTCAACGCTGCTACCTGGAAAAGTGTCTGGGCACAGGTCACTCTGAAAGAGATGCCCCCTCAGGATATGGACCAGCCTGAAGTGGTAGAACGACTGCAGTTCTCAGACTGGATTGTGGGCGAGCTGACACGCGTGATGAGCGACAAGGGCGGGTTCCACGATCACCTCGACCCGAACAAAGGCAACTACGTCGACCACGATCTTCTGTTCGGTCCATTGCCTGAGAACATTAAACTCAAGCCCACGTCTTCGCCCGCTCGTCTCTGGCGTTTAACGCCGCAGGAACACATCACGCGTCTGAATGAATTGATCAATCAGGAACCGGAGTATGATCCAGCCAAGCCGGGCTTGCGAACGCATGGCGATGTCGTTCCCACCAACCACGGCGGTGAACTCAAGCTCTACTTCGGTACGGATCGCATCATCAAATGGCAGGGGGGGACCGTGGCTTATGCGACTGCGGTCAAAAGCGTCCCTGCCGTGCTGTCATCGGCCCGCACGCATGGGCTGGAAAACTATCCTGATTTCTACACTGTCAACAGTGCGGAAGCCACGCAGATCATGGGCACAGCCGGGGACCTGATTCGCTACATGGCCTATGGTCCCCTGAGTATCGCCAAACCCTACCAGATCACCGATGATCCCCGGTCGATTGCAGACAAGATGAAAGGCGATATTCGCGGCTTGCCCACGAGTATCGTCTACAGCACGAAGATCGCGCGGCCCCTGACACCCGTCTATGAACTGATGCGGCAGGAAGACTATACCGATGAGAGTTTGCAGGCCGCCATCGATTACCTGTTCGAAATGTTGACCTTCCGACCGCCGAGTAAAAAGGAGTCGGACGACTACCTGACGATCGTGAAACAGTCCATTGAAAAACTCGGCAAGGAAGATGGCGTCGTTCTTGGTTTGTCGTCGATCTTCCTCGATCGAGACGCCCTCTTCAGACCGGAACTGGCTAAGTCCGGACAACCAGATCAAGACGGGCGTGTCATGCTGCAGGACTGGGAGTTGGGGCTGGCCGTCAATCACGCACTCCGCTACATCAAGCCGGACGCAGAATTACGAACCGCG
The DNA here is from genome assembly GCF_007748155.1 of Gimesia panareensis. Taxonomy (GTDB): domain Bacteria; phylum Planctomycetota; class Planctomycetia; order Planctomycetales; family Planctomycetaceae; genus Gimesia; species Gimesia panareensis. The sequence goes on along the minus strand of NZ_CP037421.1, from coordinate 5,322,434 downwards.
ATCATCGAAGGACGAATGCGGACCAGGGACGATGTGAAGCGGGAAGTAACTCGCATGCTCGCCGACGACAGTATCCGCAAGCCCCGCGTCCTGCGTTTCTTTCGTGATTTCTTCGACTATGACCTGGGCGGTTACATCTGCAAAGACGCCCGGGCACTGGCGAAAACAGGTGTGAGCAATCGCGGGCAGGCCCATTATCGAGCCATGTTCGATGCGACCGCGAGCACCGATCGGCTGATAGAACTGATCCTGAAAGAAGACCAGGACGTGTTGAAGCGGCTCCTGACCACAGACAGGGCTGTCGTCACGGAAGCAGATAAAATCTACTTCGGCAAGCGGCGTTCCCGGGCAGAAGAGATCGCCGCCAGAAAAGCCGCCCAGAAAGCCGCAGAGGAACTCGCCAGCAAAGAGTCCGCCAATCCGGGGAAGAAAAAAAACAAAGCTGCCCGGAAAAAGCAGGAGAAAGTCAATCACAGTGTCACCCCGGCAGAGCTTTCCGGCAAGGAACTCTATGCCCGTGTCAGTCGCCGCAGTTTCGGCACCGGCTCGATGCGACCGGAACGCATCCTGGCCACAGTGCCCGCTGAGCAGCGCCTGGGCATCCTGACCCATCCCAGTTGGCTCGTCTCACATTCCGACGCCATGGACAATCACGCCATTCGTCGCGGTCGCTGGATTCGCGAACGTTTACTGGGCGGCGGCATTCCTGATGTCCCCATCACCGTCGATGCCATGCTGCCCGATGAACCACAAAATACACTCCGTGAACGGATGCGGGTCACCAGGCAGGAATACTGCTGGACCTGCCATAAGAAAATGGATCCGCTGGGGCTGCCGTTTGAGATGTATAACCACGCCGGCCTGTACCGGGAAACGGAGCTCGAAAAGCCAGTCGATACAACAGGCGAGATCATCGATTCCGGTGATCCCACACTCGATGGCAAAGTCGCCAACGCCATTGAACTGATCGAAAAGCTGGCGGAGAGTGAGCGGTCCGAACAGGTCTTCGTCCGCCACGCGTTCCGTTTCTGGATGGGCCGCAACGAAACCCTCAATGACGGTCCCGTTCTCCAGGCTGCCTATCGTGCCTACAAAGACAATGGCGGCAGTATGAATGCCCTGCTCGTTTCACTGCTCACCTCCGATGCGTTTCTCTACCGCACCAGAGGCCCATCCGCGTCGGCAGAAACAGACTGAGAACCTTAAAGGAGCTGTTGTCACACCAGTTCCGGAATGGGTTCCTGACGTTCCAGCAGATATTGTGGTCGGCCATTGTTGTCGGGAATCGTGGTAGTTGCCGTATCAATTCCCAGGTTGTGATAGAGTGTGGCAAAGACTTCCTGCATATGTACGGGATGGTCAACCGCCTCTTCAGCCCATTTATTGGTGGAGCCAATCACCTGGCCGGTTTGCATCCCACCGCCGGCCAGCAAACCAGCATGCACGCGCGACCAATGATCGCGACCTGCTTTATCATTGATTTTGGGAGTCCGTCCAAACTCTCCCCAGACGATCACAGTCACATCCTGATCCAGACCCCTTTCGTGCAGATCTTCTACCAGAGCAGCAACTCCCTGATCCAGTAACGGAATCACTTTGCGCCCTCTGCCAAAATTATCGCTGTGGTAGTCAAAATCAGCGAAACTGCAGGTCACCATGCGGGCACCCGCTTCGACAGCGCGGAGGGCCTGCAGAAACCGGGACATCAATGCCTGATACCCCATCTTCGGATCAAAACCGAGTACCTTAGGATCGTCGATTCCGTACCGGGCACGAATTTTCGGGTCAACTTTCTCCAGATCCAGGGCTTCCACTAACTTGGACGAAGTTAAAACTCCCAAAGCCTGTTCGGTAAAGTTATCAGTGGTCTCGGTAGATAACTTCTGATCGACATTCTTCCGGTACGTATCGAGTTCCTTCAGCAGTCGGCTCCGTTCGTGCAACCGAATCGTGGAAATCTGATTCAGCGTCATGTTGCTCATCACTTCGCCATCGGGACGAAATGGAGTATGCGCCATTCCCAGAAAACCGGCTCCTTTGATGTTGTAGGGATCATGAGCCATCTTTTGTGAAAGATCAATATACGGTGGCACGGATGGATTTACCGGTCCCTGCAGTTTGGAGAGTGCCGACCCCATTGACGGCCAGCCCCCCTGCGGTTTGGGATCCCGAACCTGATGGCCGGTGCAGCATTGGAATGAATCGTGTCGACCTTCAGACCCCACCAGAGAACGAATGATGGAGAACTTTTCCATCATCCCGGCGACGCGCGGCATCAATTCGCTGATTTGTATGCCGGGCACATTCGTAGCGATTGGTTGGAACTCACCACGAATTTCGGCGGGCGCATCCGCTTTCAAATCGAACATATCCTGATGCGGGGGCCCACCATTCAGGAAGATCATGATGACCGCTTTGTGAGAATGCTGCTGCCCGTTCTGTTGCTGTGCCTGCAAAATTTGAGGCAACGACAGGCCTCCCATCGCCAGTCCGCCAATCTGCAGAAAGGAGCGGCGGGGGATACGATCACAGAATTGCAATGCCCGGTCTTCGATTCTCAACATGCCCGATGTTCCATGAAACTGGAAAAACTTAAGCCTGCACCATTCTTCAATTTCTCAATTGATCGACAGACAACACATCAAATTATACCGATATTTCCCATTGAATGTGAACCTGAAACCGCTAGGTTTTCCCGATGCCACTCAGTTTCGCATTCACCTCATTTCTGGTGTGCGAGAAGATTCTCCATCATTTTACCCACGCCGTCCAGACTGACTCAAAATCACGTGATGATGTCCTTGACCACAGTCCCGTGTACATCAGTCAGACGATAATCGCGCCCCTGGAAACGATACGTCAGGCGCTCGTGGTTGATACCCAGACAATGCAGAATCGTGGCGTGAAAATCGTGCACGTGTACCGGATTTTCAGTGATGTTATAACAGTAATCATCAGTTTGCCCGTAAGTGATTCCGGGCTTGATGCCTCCTCCCGCCATCCAAATCGAAAAGCAACGCGGGTGATGGTCCCGGCCGAACGTTTTTGGATTGCCTTGCGAATAGACCGTACGACCAAACTCGCCTCCCCAGATCACCAGTGTTTCATCCAGCATGCCGCGCTGTTTCAAATCGGCAATCAAAGCCGCCGATCCCTGGTCGGTCTGTTTCGCCAGATCCGGCAGATACTTTTGAACGTTACTATGGTGATCCCAGCCACGGTGAAACACTTGAATAAAGCGGACGCCGCGTTCGGCTAATCTGCGTGCGAGCAGACAGTTGGCCGCATGCGTTCCAGGCTCTTTCACATCGTCACCGTAGAGTTCGAGCGTGCTGGCCGATTCATTGGAGATATCAGCAAGCTCTGGAACCGAAGTTTGCATCCGGTACGCCATCTCGTATTGGGCGATGCGTGCGTTGATCTCCGGATCACCGATTTCCTCTGCCCGTAACTGATTGAGTTTTGCCAGCCGGTCCAGCATCGTTCGGCGTTGTGAGTCGCTCCCTCCGGCCGGATCGCTCAGGTAGAGCACCGGATCACCCTGGCTGCGAAATTTGACACCTTGGTACTTCGAAGATAAAAAGCCGCTCCCCCACAACCGGTCATACAGGGGTTGTGCCTGAAAGAACGAATTCTTACTGAGCAGGACGACGAAGGACGGTAGATTTTCTGTCTCGCTTCCCAGTCCATAACTGAGCCAGGCGCCGATACTCGGTCGTCCCGGCTGCTGATGCCCTGACTGAAAGAACGTGATCGCGGGATCATGATTGATGGCTTCAGTATGCATGGAATTAATCACGCAAATGTCATCGGCCACCTTTCCCATATGCGGCAGCAGATCACTCAGCCATGTTCCCGATTCACCATGCTGCCGGAATTTCCAGGGAGATTTGACAACCGGAAATTTCTTCTGTCCTGCTGTCATGCCCGTCAGCCTCTGCCCTTTGCGGATGCTGTCGGGCAATTCGGTCATGTGCAGTTTCTCGAGAGACGGTTTGTGATCGAGCAGGTCGACCTGCGAAGGCGCACCTGACTGCAGCAGGTAGATCACGCGTTTGGCCTTCGGAGCAAAATGCGGAATGCCCGGCAAACCGCCGACACGCGTTGCATCGCCGGCAGTCTCTTTCGCAAACAGGTCGCGATTGAGCAACGACGCCAGCGCCGCGACACCAATCCCAGTACTCGAGCGTCCAAAGAACTGGCGTCGATTGACCTGTAATTGCATCTCAGTTAAGGGATCACGCATCGTTTTATTCCTTCGTAATCGCTTCGTCCAGGTTCAGGAACACGCGGGTCAGATTTGTCAAAGCCGCCAGTCTGGCCGGATCTAATTCGGAATCCGGGGCTGAATCACCCACCTGCAGCAGGCGAAGAGCGGCTGCCGGATCATGGGCGTAGAACTTCACATCGGTTTCATAAGCTTCGCGGAAGAGGGCCAGTTCAGCCTCACTGGGATTACGAGACGTGACAAGTCGAAATCCATATTGAATCTGATCATCAACACTCTGGCCCCCCTCAGACAGCATTCGCTCGGCCAGTTTGCGTGCTGCTTCGACAAATTGAGGACCATTCAAGAGCAGTAACGCCTGCAACGGCGTATTCGTGCGTGACCGACGTATCGTGCAGAATTCCCGTTCAGGAGCATCTAAGGTTTTCAGCATGGGAGAGGGAACCGTCCGCTTCCAGAATGTATAGAGACTCCGTCGATAGAGCTCATCCCCCTTGCCCTGGGGATATTCCTGGGAGTAATTCGGCCGATTGTTGAGTTCCAGCCACAGGCCCTTCGGCTGATATGGATAGACGCTTTTTCCGCCCAGCCGTTCCACCAGTAAACCACTGACCGCTAATGTGGCGTCGCGAATTTGCTCGGCAGACAGTCGCATGCGGGGGCCGCGGGCCAACAGTCGATTTTCCGGGTCCTGCGCATAGGCTGTCGCACCAACGTGAGACGTTTGCCGATAGGTCGCGGAATTCATGATCAACCGCTGCATCTGCTTGATGTCCCAGCCACTGCGAATAAATTCCAGCGCTAACCAGTCCAGCAACTGGGGGTGACTGGGAAATTCCCCCTGGACTCCGAAATCCTCAGAGGTTTTAACCAGGCCCATTCCAAACAGTCGTTGCCAGTAACGGTTCACGGCTACACGCGCCGTGAGGGGATGACCAGGATCAACCAGCCACTGGGCGAATGCCAGACGATTCTTCGCTGCTGTTTCGGGCAGGGGCGGGAAGATCTCTGGAACATTGGGGCTGACCTGCTCACGGGGCTCATTATATTGTCCGCGATTGAGCAGAAACGTCGCGCGGGGCTGAGCCTGGTCCTGCATGATCATCGTTTCCGGGATCGCTGCTTTTTTCTGTTTTTCGAGTTCAGCGATTTGCCGTTCAATTCTCTGTTTTGGGTTGTGATGGGCCAGGAAATACTCCCGCAGTTGTTTCTGTTCGCCGGCGGTACGGCGATTATTTTCCTTGGCAGCGATCTGTCGAATGTCAGCAGGAATCCCGTGTAACTGCAGGTCTTCGGGAGCGTCGCCTGTAATGGAGAACCGGGGGCGTCCCACACCGTGTGTCGCATACCCGGCTTCGTGACGCAGACGGAACTGTAATTCGGTCCCCCCCTCAAAACCAAAGGACTTCTCTGTAATCAGCATGGCGGTGGCGGGAAGTTTGCGAGAGGGCCCATCCACGGCCCAACCGTTGTTACCGGCCACACTGCCATCAATGGCTTTAGCAATTTCATAATTGGCCTGTGAATAATCCGCGACCGCTCGACTGAATTTGACTGTTTGCCGCTGTGACGGATCTGCGATGGAGATCGCCGTCAGTTCAATTTCGCTCAGGACAAAATTGGAATTACTGTGCCGTCCCGGTCCGCCACCGGGAAGTGATTCATGAGTGAGCGCTTCCAGCCGGACGGCGGTGAGATTGGTGGCATCGGTTTTGGCGGTGATCTCGTAGATATCGTGTCGGGGATTGGCTCCACTGGCCAGGATCGATTTGTCGGCGAGCTTCGTAAGTGTGGTCCCGCCGGACGACTTCATGGTCAATGGCTCCACCACGGTCCAGCCCTGTTCCGGTTGAGCCGAGATGCCTTGAGTCCAGCGCTGCAGATGCTGGTCCACATCGATCGGTTTCTTCAATTCAGCCTGCAGTCGCGTCAGTTCCACGTCGAATTTCTGCAGTGATGCGGGTGCCAGCGGTGACGCGATGCGTTGTTTGGGAGCAAATCCGCGCATGCCTCTCTCGGGTACCTGATTGAAAAAGGCATAGAGCTGGTAAAATTCCTGTTGCGAAATGGGATCGAATTTATGTTCGTGACAGCGGGCACAGCCAATGGTAAGCGCGAGCCAGACTTCGCCGGTGGTCACCAGCCGGTCCATCACATACTCGGTGCGATACTCCTCATCAATGATGCCACCTTCGATGGTGATCCCATGATTTCGATTGAAACCGGTTGCCAGCCGTTGCTGGTCCGTCGCGTCAGGCAACAGGTCGCCGGCAAGTTGTTCGATGGTGAATTTGTCAAATGGTTTGTTTTCGTTGTACGCATTGATGACCCAGTCGCGCCAGACCCACTGTTCCCGCTCCGTGTCATATTGATAGCCGTTGCTGTCGGCATAACGGGCCAGGTCAAGCCAGTACCGTGCCATGTGTTCGCCGTAGGCAGGCGAGGCGAGATAGCGGTCGACCATATTCGCATACGCATTTGGCGATTGATCGGCAAGGAACTCGTCGATTTCTTTCAGCGTGGGAGGCAGACCGGTCAAATCAAAGGCCACTCGGCGTATTAACGTTTCGCGCTGTGCTTCACGAGCCGGCTGTATTCCTGCCCGTTCCAGTCGCGCCAGCACAAACACATCGATCTTGTTTTTCGGCCAGGCAGCGTTTTGTACTTTGGGGAGCGCTGGTTGTTTCGGCGCGATAAAGGCCCAGTGTGCTTCGTATTTCGCCCCCTGTTCGATCCACGCTTTCAGAGTTGCGATCTGTTTCGCATTCAGTGGCTTTGCCCCTTCAAGCGGAGGCATCCGCTCATTTTCATCGGACGCAGTAATACGATGCATCAGTTCGCTGGACTGGACTTTACCCGGGGTGATGGCACTTTTACCAGAGTCAGCCTTGCCGGTCGCCGATGCGCGCTGATCCAGTCGCAGGCCCGCCGCACGTGTCGCCGAGTCGGGGCCGTGACACGTGAAACAATGATTCGAGAGGATCGGCAGAACATCTCGATTAAATTCAATTGTTTCCGCAGCCGCTGCAACACAGGTCACCAGCATCGCCGGCAAAGCTGTCAGAATCATCTTGATTGCGTTCACAAAAAACACCTTCTGAGCAACATTAAATTTCATAGTTGGTTAGACAGGGGCATCGAAACTGGTAAGCCCAATAACTCAATATATCAGGGATTTTTTGTAGATGGTAGCAAAAGTCGAATGCTTTCACGGAATCCCCTTCCCGTTCTTCAGTGCGCTTCTGTCTCCAAAACTGAAAACATTGAACTTGATCCGCACTTCCCGAATCGTAAATTGTTGCAATTGTGCTTCGCGCGCGAGGCGGACGATGCGTGTACTGGAACACAGCGTACAAGTGACTCAGATCCACCTGAATCGCCGTCGATTTTTCCAGCTTTTCACCGGAATAAAAATCACCGATTCGGAATGTCTCGTACATTTTCAAATCATTTCGGAGCAGACTCAGGACAACTGATATGCAATTCAGCAGCAAATCAAGGCAACTCACAGAGAACTCAGAACACAAATTCTGCTTGACGCCCGCGCGCCGATTCACAAAATTCAAATCATCGTGTGAATCGTGTGAAACGTAGCAGGCAAACATCTGAACCAAAACCTCCCCCAGAAGAAACAATCAGCAGCCAGCCCGTGGGCCAACCAATCATTTTACAACAAAGAAACCCACCCCCCGTAGATGAAAATCGTGAAGTCGTTTCAGCAGCAGACTGCATCACCAGCTGCGATCAGGACTTGAAGGAGCCTGCAGAGTCGTAATATTTCCGGGGAATCATCCGTCTGCTTCACAACCTCCACCCCGCCCCCACATAATCCATAATCCCCTTAATAACATACACTTAAGCGCTCACCCCTGCCGTCAATACAGGTACTCAAGATGCCAGATTTCCATTTTTTCTGAAAATTTTGTGCTCCACACGTCGGGACGCTTCCCGCAACTGTAAACAGCGGCCAGAAAACGTAGCGCCTGTCGGGTAGTGGCAAATCGGTATAAAAACGTAGCGCCCAGATGACCACCTGTTGGTTTTGGGTCAGACTCTCAGTATATGAGTCAGTTCTGATCCGGAAACAGCGGGGGCAAGGGTGATTACAGATATGGAGTTATGGGGTGAGATCCGTCGGCGTGTTCTGACCGGAGAAATCAGTCAACGTGCTGCTCGTGACGAGTACGGTATTCACTGGGACACGCTGCAAAAAATACTGACCTACTCGGAGCCGCCGGGATACCGGCTGACTAAGCCCCGGCCTTCCAAGCTGGAGCCGTTTCTGCCGATCATTCATGAGATTCTGCAGAACGACCGCAGCGTGCATCGCAAACAGCGCCATACGGGGAAGCGCATCTTCGAACGTCTGCGGGACGAACACGGGTATTCCGGTGGAATCACGATCGTCCGGGAAGCCATCCGTGACTGGAAAGCCCAGTCCCGCGAGGTTTTCCTGCCGCTCCGCCATCCCCCGGGCGAAGCCCAGGTGGACTTCGGCTTTGCCGATGTCTGGCTGGACGGAACACTGACCAAAGTCGCCCTGTTTGTGATGACGTTACCTTATTCGGACGCGATTTTTATCCAGGCCTTTCCCCGGGAATGTACGGAAGCCTTTCTGGAAGGACACAAGCGGGCCTTTGAATTTCTGGGCGGTGTACCGCAGCGGATCAGCTATGACAACTCGAAAATCGCAGTAGCCAGTCTGGTAGGGAACCGTGAGCGAAAAGTAACGACCGAGTTCCTGCGTCTGAAAAGCCACTTTCTGTTTGACGATCATTTCTGTCTGGTACGACGACCGAATGAGAAAGGCCATGTCGAGCGGTTGCTGGACTATGCCCGCAGCAACTTCCTGGTCCCCGTTCCCCGGGTTGCTTCCCTGGAGACTCTGAACGAGCAGTTAGTGCAATGCTGCCGGAACGATCTGCAGCGTCAGTTGCGGGGACAGGCTTCCCCCAAACAGAGCCTGCTGGCGGAAGAACAACGGGAATTCCTGCGGCCCCTGCCACAGCAGACGTTCGAAGCCTGCCGACTGGGACAGGCACACGCCGACTCCCTGTCGCTGGTCCGCTTTGATACCAACAGTTACTCGGTTCCCACAAAATACGCGCATCGTCAGATCACTATCGTGGCCACCATCACCGAAGTGCGGCTGTTGTTTGAAGAGACGTTAATCGCCCGGCACCAGCGGGACTGGGGACGGGAACAGACCCGTTTTAACCCGATTCATTACCTGAGTTTACTGGAACGGAAGCCGGGAGGCTTTGATCATGCCCGCCCCCTGGAAGACTGGGATCTGCCGGTCTGTCTGGGCATTCTCCGCCGTCGGCTGGAAGCCGAACTGCAGTCAGACGGCACGCGGGAGTTCATCAAGGTGCTGCGCCTGCTGGAACACCATCCGTTATCCGCACTGAAGCGTGCGGTGGAATACGCGCTGGACATTGATGCGACCCGCGCTTCTGCCATTCGCCTGATTCTGGAATACCAGCAGGAGTCACCGCTGACTCTGTTCAGCCTGGAAGGCCGTCCCCACCTGAAGCTGGTACAGGTGGCACAGACGGATGTTTCTGCTTACCAGTCCCTGTTAATCGGAGGTTAAACGTGACCAGAAAACAAACCAAAAGCCTGGTGCTGCTGCAGCACCATCTCAAGAACCTGAGGCTGCCCACCATCCTCAGAGAATGCGAAAAGATCGCCGCCCGTTGTGCCACTGACAATGTCGACCATCTGGGATTCCTGTTACAGTTATGTGAACTGGAACTGATTGAACGGGAACGCCGGGCCGCGGAACGACGTCTGAAGGCCGCGAAGTTCCCGACGTATAAGACCCTGGAAACGTTCGATTTTCAGGTCCAGCCCGGCCTCAACAAACTGCTGGTCAGCGAACTGATGCGGGGTGAGTTTATCGAGCAGCGGGAGAATATCCTGCTGGTGGGCAATTCCGGCACCGGCAAGACGCACCTGGCAGTCGCCCTGGGGATTGCCGCCTGCGGCCAGGGAAAGCGGGTCCGCTTTTACCAGGTCACAGAACTGATTACCCAGTTAATGGAAGCCCGCGAACAGCGGGAGTTAACCCGCCTGAAAAAGCAGCTCGCGAAACTCGATCTGCTGATTCTGGATGAACTGGGATATGTCCCCGCAAGTAAACTCGGCTCCGAGTTGCTGTTCGACGTGATCAGCACGGCTTACGAACGTTTCAGCCTGATCGTAACGACCAATCTCCCCTTTGAAAACTGGACCGAGGTCCTGGGCAGCGAACGGCTGACGGGGGCCACACTCGACCGGCTCACCCATCGTTGCCATATCCTGGAAACCACTGGTGAAAGTTACCGGTTACAGGACGCCAAACGGCGGCACACAAAAAGCTCAAGCAAGCAACCGCGACTGACGAAATAACAAAAGACCACGCATTCGTCCCCAAACAGCCACATCAGGACGAATCCTGCACAGACAGCGCTACGGTTTTCAACCGGCACGCGCTACGTTTTCTGACCGTTGTTTACAAATAAGGTAACGTCATCACAAACAGGGCGACTTTGGTCAGTGTTCCGTCCAGCCAGACATCGGCAAAGCCGAAGTCCACCTGGGCTTCGCCCGGGGGATGGCGGAGCGGCAGGAAAACCTCGCGGGACTGGGCTTTCCAGTCACGGATGGCTTCCCGGACGATCGTGATTCCACCGGAATACCCGTGTTCGTCCCGCAGACGTTCGAAGATGCGCTTCCCCGTATGGCGCTGTTTGCGATGCACGCTGCGGTCGTTCTGCAGAATCTCATGAATGATCGGCAGAAACGGCTCCAGCTTGGAAGGCCGGGGCTTAGTCAGCCGGTATCCCGGCGGCTCCGAGTAGGTCAGTATTTTTTGCAGCGTGTCCCAGTGAATACCGTACTCGTCACGAGCAGCACGTTGACTGATTTCTCCGGTCAGAACACGCCGACGGATCTCACCCCATAACTCCATATCTGTAATCACCCTTGCCCCCGCTGTTTCCGGATCAGAACTGACTCATATACTGAGAGTCTGACCCAAAACCAACAGGTGGTCATCTGGGCGCTACGTTTTTATACCGATTTGCCACTACCCGACAGGCGCTACGTTTTCTGGCCGCTGTTTACATGCCACGGCCTTCGTTAGTTCTTTCACCAGATTTTACTTTCAATGATCAATTAGTTACGTGACTTAACGGGCGACAGTCTATTTGTACCCGACGTGACGAAGCGATTGGTAGGCTGCCTGAGCCGGGCAGTAATGCTGGCTCTGCTGATGTGTCCTGTGTCGGTTCTTGCCGGAAATCAGGAGTTTCTGCACAGGGACAAAAACGGGACAAGTGGGGGGCACAAAAAAACGATGGCTTGCAAACCCCTTGCTTTCAGGTGGTTACGAGCCATCGTTCAATGAATGCGGAGAGAGGGGGATTCGAACCCCCGGTCCCGTTTCCGGGACACAGCATTTCCAGTGCTGCACAATCGGCCACTCTGCCATCTCTCCGGTTGAGTCACGCTCGGATTAAGGCGACTCAGATGTATTGGTTCGTTCTAAGCGCGGCAGCTTATTCGTCTGTAGCGTCAGCGGAGGCTGCAGCTTTGATCTCTGCTTCCCGGTCTTCAATTTTCTTCAGGGATTTGAGCCGGTTCTGAACCTGAGTTTTCTGTGCGTTGATCTGCCGCCATTTTGGATGCTTCTTACGCGTTTCTGCAGGAACATTCTGCTCATCCAGAACTTTACTATAGTCTGCGATGGCGGTTTCTGCGTTCTGTAACTGACGTTCTAACTGTGCTCTGCGTAAAGACATTGTCTTTCCATGTCCCTTTTGATGTAGTAATGACCGTTTATTTCAGCAAGGGGTTCGGCCCCTTCGTTTTGCGCAAAAAGATCCACATCCCGGAGGCTGTCGCCGAAGGAACGAGAATTCTAACAAGATCAGTCGGGATTTGACAACGGTCAGACGCCGTAACCTGCTGTATTGTCCTGTTTTTTGCTCAAAATGTTTCAATTGAACATGTTAGCAGGATTGCTCTGCACGAAAATCAGGGGATTTCTACCGTTTCGACCTGATTTTGAACAGGTTGGACATTGAGCCGGTTGTGGACCTGTCTGACCCCCTTGATGCGTCCAATCGATTCCTGGGCCAGCTGCTTTTCGTAGTAGCTGTTGACAATGCCGGTTAGAAAAACCTGTTCCTGTTCGATTTTATATTGCACGTTTTGGCGACCGACCAGACTGCTTTGGGAAATGGCATGTCTGATCAGCTCATCTAACTGATGGGCTCGATCGATGCTGAAATGATGTGACATGGGAGACCGATACTTTAAGGATTTATAAAATTTCACCTTATCCTTATACATATTTCTCATCATACATATTTCTCATCCTGAGGTTAGAAATGTGTGCATGTAAGTAGTGCACTCTTTGACTCTTCGGCTGAGCGATTTTTCAACGATCAGGAAAAAGAGTGGGAATCGAACGGTTCCGTAATTCTGGTTAAGAATCAGGCTGAGAATCAGAAAAACAGGCACGACAGGACCTGCCTCTGAGGTGTTTTCCTTTGCTCTTGGATTACATACATGTGAACACTTGTTGGGTGAGGCCTTTTCTGACAGTGAGGTGTCCCTGTGTTTTCCTGTCATGTACAATCGGGGTATGGAATTCAGTAAGGCTCTCTGCTGGTTTGTTGGTCCCGGGAGTCTGGAAGTGTCAGATTCGAGATTCTCAGAAGGAAACAACCTTGGTAATCATCAGTGACCAGGAGCTTTTGCAACGGTCTGCAGAGCCTGCTCATGATCTCTTTCCCGTCATGCGGCGTGCCGCGGTGATGTCACCTCTGGTCGCGTTACTGGCGCTGGGACCGGGGCTGCTGGCCTTTCATTCCTATCGCATTGATGAACTGTCGGCCTGGTTCGGTTTGCAGTGTCTCGGGAAAGCAGATCTGCTGGGCGACAGTGGGAATGCCCTGATTTCGCAGCCTCCCCTGGTGGGGTGGTTGTATTCCGGGATGCTGTCCATCATCGGTCATTGGTCGTCTTCGCTGGTTCTGTTCTCGTATTTCTCGACGGCAGCCATGTTGTATGCGGCTTATCGCCTGACGCGCAAAGTCTGTAATCCACGTTATGCGCTGGTGTATTGTTTTCTGCTGGCCTTTCATCCTGTGGTGCTGAAGCAGATTCAACTGATTGAAGCGCCTGCGTTTCCAATGCTGTTTGCGCTGTTGACCATCTGGGGGTTCATTACACATCTGCAGTCCGAATCCGGTGTTGTCTCTTACAAGCTGTTATCTGGGGGAATCTCACTGGGACTCTGTCTGTTATCAGGTGGCGTACTGGCGCTGGGCGTCTTGTTGATGCTGGGGGTTTATATCATCAATCCCCTCTACCTCCCCCGGGGGCGTTCCTTTGCAGAGCAACAGAAGGTGCCTGGTGTAAAGCAGGTCATCCGGGTCTGGAAATCACTGGTGATTCTGGCCTTTACCGGTTTTGCTGTCGGAGGCTGGTGGGAACTGATGGCAGCTTCACAGATCGAGGGTTTCTGGGGGAACTGGTTTGCCGGTCCCGGGCAACCCACGATCAGCTTCTACTGGAAAGCAGAGTTCTACCCTTCCTACCTGGCACGGGATATCATTTCGTCCATGGGATTTCTGCTGGGCTTCGCGATCTTCGGCCTGTTTCATGGCATTAAACGTGTTTTAAATCCGCAGGGAAATCTACAGGAAATCGCCTGGCTGCGACTGGTGGTGATCTGGTCTCTCTGCGGTGCCTTATTCTGGTGGGGCGTACAATATCTGCCCCAGATGAATACCAGTACGCGGGCGATGTGGAAACTGTTCTTTATCATTCCCATGATGGCGGTCGTTGCCTGGGAGTTCCAGCAGATTGCTTTGCGACGAGTCGGGTACCCGACTGTGCTGGCGGTATTTACTCTCGGCGTGCTGGCGGTGATTTTCATCAGTGCCTCCAAAACGGATACGCTCAGTCCACAGATTACCGGACGTTTCCTCAGGCAGTTGATCATTCTTGGTCTGTCGCTGGTGATGGTGCTCTGGTACAGCCATCGCTTCAAAAAGGAGCATGCGCACCGGATTGTAGAAGTGGCACTGGTACTGGCGCTATCTGCTTTACATGTGGTGTATGGTGTCTTTTCGATACCCAAGCCTAATCCGGCAGGCGAACGCTTGCTGCAGTTTGAAAATCAACTGCGGCTGACACAGGATGTCAGCGACTGTTTTCTGGTCAGTAAGAACGACCAGGTACCTCTGGAATTGACATTTCTGGTTTTCTACCTGTGGGGTGATATCAATATGAAGCAGATTCAGGGGGCGGTACTGCCCCAGGATCTGCAAATTTCCGATCGGACGCAGGCCGATGAACCCATTGAAAAGCAGGTGATTATCCGCTGGGGGGCTTCTCCGGTTTCGTTACGGAATATTTTGAATGCGGGTTTTGTTTTAAAACCGGTCGCAGAACCTGATGTGTATAAGCATCAGGAACTGCAGGCGGATCTGATCAGTAAATCGCCACCTGGTTTTTGAAGATGTGATTTTATCTGAATTTCTTGCTGTTTTGCTTTGGAGTTGGCTACATGAATCTTTTGAAATTACCCTTTCCTGGAACGCGGATGAAGCGTGCCATGTTACCCGTCTGTCTGCTGGCACTTTGTCTTTCCGCTGCGAATTCGATCACAGAAGCAGCCGATCCGGTTGAATTGAAAGAGACCGATCAACAGAAGTGGTATAAAGGAAATCTACATACGCATTCTCTGTGGAGCGATGGTGATGATTACCTGGAGATGATTGCCGACTGGTATAAAACACGTGGATATGATTTTCTGTCCTTCACAGACCACAACGTCCTTTCGACGTCAGAGCGGTGGACGGTTCCCGAAAAAAACAAAGGCAAGCTGCATGCCTACGAGGAACTGAAAAAACGTTTTCCTGACTGGATCGAAGAGCGGACTAATAAGGACGGACAGATTGAAGTCCGCTTGCGTACGTTTGAAGAAGTGTCTGAAAAGCTCGGCGAGCCGGGGAAATTTCTGCTGATTCTGAGTGAAGAAGTGACGGACCGTTACAAGAATATGCCCGTGCATATGAACGCTACGAACCTGCACTCGCTGCTGACGCCGCGGGGAGGTCAGAGCGTCTACGAAGTGATGCAGAATAACACGAATGCCCTGTTGGCACAGCGGGAACGGTCAGGGAAATCGATGATGATTCACTTGAACCATCCCAACTTTCATTATGGGGTCACTGCAGAGGAACTGATGAAAGTGATCGGAGAAAATTTCTTCGAAGTCTATAACGGGCACCCGGGAGTGAACAATAAAGGGGATGAAGCCCATGCCAGCACCGAGCGGATCTGGGATATTATTCTCACCAAACGACTGGCAGAGCTGAAGTTGCCGATGATGTATGGCCTGGGGACTGATGACGGGCATAACTATCACAAGATTCCCAGTCGCGCCAGTGAGCCGGGGCGGGGCTGGGTGGTCGTGCTCTCTGAAACTCTGGAGCCGGAAGCCCTGGTGGACGCAATGGAGGCGGGACGGTTTTATGCTTCATCCGGCGTAAAGCTGAAGTCGGTTACTTACTCTGACAAAGGAGTGCAGGTCGAAGTCGATCCTGAGGAAGGAGTGGACTACACCATCGAGTTCATCGGTACCCGGGAAGGTTATCCCAAGCGGGGAATTCCGGTTCTGGATAGCAAAGGGCAGGAACAGCATGCCACAAAGCGTTACAGTAATAAAATCGGGGAAACTTTGAAAACCGTGAAAGGACCTTCTGCCAGCTACGATTTTGATGGAAAAGAAATCTATGTGCGGGCGGTGGTGCATTCTTCCAAGCTGCATCCCAACCCGGCTCAACTGGGAGAAGTGGAACGGGCCTGGGTGCAACCGGTAGTCGGCCCTGCCGCTCCGAAGCAGTGAGTACCTGAATAAATTATTCAGTCGATTCCGCAGTCTGGCCGCTGGCACTGGTGACTGTCAGTGTCTGGCGGCTGAGTAACTGGCCTCGAACGCTGTCATAGACTGAAGATTCATACTGCGCGACACCGAAGGGGATCTGGTCAGTAAGCCAGAGGTCCGTTCGGTAGCGCAGTTTTTTTTCCGCCTCTGTATCGGCGGCGATGGTGACAGCGACCTGTGAAGCAGCCAACTGACAGCGATAGGCATCTACGCGAAGTGGCGTAAACAGATGCCTGAACTTTCCAGGGTTGTATGCCCTGCGACGGGGCATGCCGTAGAAGAAACGATACGCCGCATATTTCTCGGCCTGCGAGACGGTTTCATCAGACCATTTGAGAAATTCTTCCGGCCACTTGCCTGCATTAAATGCAGCGACATCGACGGTATACCTGCTGGACTGGATCTCATCGCTCCCCAGAAATCGGGTGACCTGGATGGTGCGTAGATTTTGATCGCGGTCCTGCTGACTGGCAGACTTTACGACCTTGATTCTGAGCCGGATCAGGCGTCCGTCATTGGCGGGGCCGGTGAATTCCACAAAGGGCTCCGGAATCTCAGCAGTGGGTTCGGGGATCGAACCCAGCCAGCTTGTATGCAGCCGTTCAAAAGCGGGAGGACGCTGGTCGTACTGGATCCAGCCCGACTCTTTGAACCATGAATAGATCCACGGAGCCTGCCAGGGATTGTGTGATGGATGATGTGCAGAAAAGACCGAGAACAGCAGGCAGAAGACTCCGAAAATCTGCAGCCAGCGTTTCTGAGAAAGCTGGTCGAGAAGTGGAATCATACTGATCAACCAGAAAGGAGTGAGCCAGAGCATCCAGCGAAGTGCGGAACTGTTACCGCCATAGTTGTAATTGCCTGTCCGCGACATATAGAAACCAAAGACAATCACTGTCAGCACGAGACTGATCCACAGGATGGGGCGCAGCGTGTTATGAGCAGCCTGTCTGATCCGCAACCAGGAGAACAGAGTGAGCAGGTAAATGGGGGAGAGCGAAAAAATGCCGTGATGGCCCAGCGTGCAGTGAAAGAAATAGACCAGAGGAGAATCGAGATTGCGGTCCAGGCCCTGCGGGTTGTTCCAGTAGCTGGGGATGCCTTTATGTTCGTAGAGATACTTTTCCGTACCATAATACATGTAGAAGGGTTTCCAGCCGCCCGTGGCTGCGTAGTTGGTGACAAAAAATCCCAGCAGTGGAATTAACGCTGCGGGGGCGAAGATCAAGATTGTCAGCCGCGGGTTGGCTTTGAACAGCAGGCCGAAAGTGATCAGTCCGAACAGGGCAGCCGGCAGCTCATTGCAGCAGGTAAACATGGCAAAGAAGCCGGCCAGGAGAAAGTAACGCTTTTTCTGGTCGCCATCGAGGATGATTCTCATCAGCGGGTACAGCGTAAAGACAGCACAACTGGCGGCGATCGAATGATTATTTAAAGTCAGCAGAAAGGGAGTGAGCAACGTACCAAAACAGGCAGAGACGACAATAAAGAAACGTGTGAAATCTGTCTGGGCATACTTTTCCACCATCCGGCAGATGAGCGTTAGTGCGATCAACATCGGAATCAGGTTGACGATGATCAGGATGAGGTGTGCGACATCGTAGAGATTCTGATTCAGGTTGAGACCCGTGGTGGTTTTGATCAGCCAGTAGAGACCGGCAACGAGCGTAGGAAACAGTGGGGGCTTGGACGAATAAAAATGATCCTCGTGACGAACCTTATCGATACTGGACCAGCCGGATCGGTCATCGATGGTATCGATCTGGTAGGTGCCTTCTTCAACGAGCGACCAGACGGTACACCAGCGTGAACGGTCATTTGCGCTCTGCAGGGGGACGCTGTTCATGATTGCCGCCAGACCCTGGCCTGCAGTAACGGTGAGCAGCAGAAGATAGATACACCAGCGTAATCTGGCAGAGTGAAAGATCTGGTCTGTTTCAGAGAGATCTGTCGGAGTGGCTGGATTCGTCATGAGCAATCAACGGTTTCTGAAGGAGCGCTGTTTGAGTTGTCAGTTCAAATGAGGAACAGCAGCGGCGGTACAGGGATGTTCCGCGCTATTGGCAGCATGCAGATTATCGCATGGCACTCGAAATGCAAACGGGGAACTGGCATCCCGGCAGGCTGTTTTTCAGAAAATCAGCAAAACAGGGGCTGTCAACAAAATGCGGGACGGTGCCATTCTGCTGCGATCAGAACAGTTCGTGGATCGGAGCCCCGTTTTCGATAACGGGAATCGGGCGTCCCTTGTCGTCGACATAATGGGTGTCCAGCGGGACACCCATGTAGCGGTAAATCGTGGCTGCCAGGTCTCCCGGGCGAACCGGACGGTGTTTGATATTGGCGCCGTCATGTTCGCTGGAACCGATGACCTGCCCATGATTCAGTCCACCGCCGGCCATGCACATCGACATGACGACCGGCCAGTGATTTCGACCATCAGTACTGCCCTGAGTGCCCGACATGGGAGAGCGGCCGAATTCACCCATGGCAATGACCAGCACATCGTCGAGCAGTCCCCGTTCTTCGAGATCGAGCACGAGGGTGGTCAGCAGGTGATCGAACAGCGGGAGCAGGGGCCCCAGACCATTTTTGATGCCACCATAAGGGGGAATGTTGTCACCATGATTGTCCCACGTCCCGGAGGCGGTGTGATAACTCAAGTCGAGAGTCACGAAAGAACTGCCTGCTTCAACCAGTCGTCGGGCCAGCAGTGCCTGTTGACACCAGAGGTGCTTGCCATAACGATCCCGCATTTCCGCGGACTCCTGGCTGAGATCAAATGCCTGCTGGACCCGTTTTCCGAGGACCATGTTGTAGGCACGCTGGCTGTAGCTGTCGATGGCATTCATGGAGCCGGCCTGGTCGATATCGCTGCGGAGATTATCAAACTGCAGCATCAGATCGCGGCGGTCTTTCATGCGTTCGAAAGAGAGCCCGGGAGCAAACTGAAACATTCTGCCGCCACTCGTTTGCCCGGTGTCTTTACCAACCAGGTCATAGACGGGCAGGTCGGCTGCTTCATTAGCAATGAAGGGATCGTATTCTTTTCCGAGATAGCCTCCCCAGGCGATGTGCGAATGATGTTTCATGAACGCGACATAGGGTGGCATGCCCGGATGATTGGAGCCGTGATGCTTGGCGACGATGGACGCCATCGCGGGGTATTTGTCACCTTTACGATTGGTTCTCGGAGTGGCCTGGAGGTTGGCGGTCTGCATCACCTGGTTGGGCTGATGGCTGCTCATCTTGGGGTCAACCGAGCGGATCAGGGTGAAGCGATCCATCATCGCAGCCTGTTTGGGAAGCCGGTCCGTGATGGTGATTCCCGGGACGTTGGTATGTGTCACTCCGAAAGGGCCGCGGTTCTGAATGGGACGATCCGGTTTCGGATCCCAGGTATCGATGTGGCTGGGGCCTCCTGTCATCCAGAGCAGGATGACGCTCTTTTTGGGGAGAGAGGATTTACCTTCCGAGAGGAGGTGGTCGGACGCGCGTAACAGATTCGGGACCGACAGACCTGCCAGACCAGCCAAAGACGCCTTGAGCATGTTCCGTCGGCTTTGAAGGACGAGCCCTTCGGGTACCAGCGGATTAAAGGCCGTAAAGGCATGCTGTGAATGTGTGCGCGAATGTAGATTGAATTTCATTATCAATTCCACTTCCCATAACGGGTTGACCAAGCGCGAGCGAACCTGCAGTTGAGTTTAACTAAATATTTAATCTTATTTAATATATCGTCTGTTACTGATGTGTTCAATATGATTCTCTGCTGTGGTTGAGAAAATCATCCAAATTGGAGGTGATCAAATCAGATCTGGCTGTCGAAATTGACATCTGCCAGTGATTGGCAGCTGCGGGTATCAGTCCCGGGGTACAACTGGCTCCAGAACGATCCAGTTCAGACAGGTATTGGTGGTGCCCCCTGGTTTGCCGATTTCAATGGTCAACCGGCCATCATTGACATCGACGGTCATGCTCTGTTCCTGAAATGCGCCGCTGACTGTGGACTGATCTTCCATCAGCGGCTTTCCTTCCACGGTGACCCATTGCCCCGTCTGTTCGTGTCCGGCGTCTCCTACACAGACGGTAACGCGGTACTTGCCTGGGGGGACAGTGCATTCCCAGGTGGCATGACTGCGCGTGAAAATGAATGTGTCACGGTATGCTTCCGGGACTCGTTTGCGTTGTCGTTGATTCTGGCTCAGATCCTGCAGCCAGCCAAAGCCACGTTTTTGTTTGAACGGCAGTCCATGATCCGTTTCAAAACCGGAGACGGATGGTGTCTGTTTTCCTGCAAAGTTGATTTTACGAGCCTTGGCAGACAGATCTTTTTTCAGCAGGCCATCCTGATCAGCTGTTAATTTTTCGGGGATCCACTGCAGCGGTTCGCCGGGGGTAAAGAGCGAGGGATCATCAGCATCGGGAATGCCGTCTCCGTCTGCATCACCCGTTTTGAGGCGTGGATAGGGGCGAACAGGAAGGTCTTTGATGGCGGTCCATAACTGCTGGCAGAATGCGCCCCGGGTCAGATCAGCAGGGAGGTCGAGTGTGAGCCCGGTCGGCTGTACTGTCTGCAGTGCCCGCTCTGTTGCAGATTCTCGCCATTCCGGCGTGGCGGGGGCATCCGGATGAAAGTCGACTTCGCGCACTTTCAGGGGCAGGGCACCGCGGGCAGCCAGTCGGTTGATAGCAACGAAAGCAGGGTGTGAAGCCGCCAGATCCCGATAAGGCCAGATCAAGACGGCCAGTCCTTCTTCCGGTTCTCCACACAACGCGTGCCGGACCTGTTCCAGCTGCTGGTGATTAAAGGGGATTTCACGAGGGTCGATGTTCTCTCTCAGGGAGACAGCAGCTGTTGCACCTGCCGCCTGCCCCACGGCGATACACTGATCGTGCAGACGGATGGCAGCGCTGACAATACTGCTGTAGCCGACATTTTTCTGCGCCCCCAGTAAACCATCCATTTCAACGGGTACCAGACTGCGGAGCGGAAACAGACTGCGGTCACTGACCAGGCTGGTATTGCGTCCCGGCTTTTCATAATCGATCCAGGGACCTTTGTTCCCTTCCGATTTCAGATAGGCACGCCCGGTGCGATGGAAGTCGTAATGGAACTGCCAGGCAAACAGGCCGTCGGGGTACATCACGCGGGAAAACCGCTCACGGGCAAATTTCTTGTTGGGGCCATCCATATTCCGCCCGTCCTGCTCACGCATCATATACATGGCTTTCAGACGCAGTGATTCACGGATATAGGGTTTGGGGGGCAGATGATCGGGAGTGCCAAATTCATTACTCAGATGGAAGTGCCGGAAGCTGTTGGTTTGATCGTCTGCACGATCGTGTACGAAATTCTGCAGGTGATAGAACAGGCAGAGCGAGTGCCGTTTAGCATCGTCGAAAATGATCTGACGCTGCTGGCGGTTCATAAGGACGATGTTCTTTGTTGAGGCTCCCGGTTCGGTCGCTTCCAGAGCTTCGCAGACGTGTTGTGGAAGACGCTCCAGGGGGTAGTCCTGGCCCAGCATGTAGTTTAAGAGGATGCTGGTTTTATGATCTTTGCTGGTGTAGCCATCTACAATCCGTCGTACCGTAAAGATGGAAAGCTGGCGGGGAGATGCCTGTCCCGCAGCGGGCCAGTGGGGAATTGAGCCCATTTTTTTGATCGGGCGATCCCAGTTCAGATGCTTCATCTCTGCAAAACTCAGCTTCGAGGTCCGCACGAAACAGCGATCATCATACTGTGCCGGTTTCGGAATCGGCGTATCGTGGTCTGACTCTTCCACGACCATCGCCCAGGTAATCGGGTTCATTTCATTGGGAGGATAGTCATCGAGCGTCAAAGGGGCACTCGGTTCTCCATAGCGCGAGCGGGGATCGGCTCCGACTTCGAAAGCGGCACCGGCAACCTGGATGACATCGCCCCAGTCAGAGGCATCGATGGTCAGCCGGGCCTTGAAATGCAGGTCGGGAGTTTCCGACCCGATCGGTGCCAACCAGAGCCCTGTCAGTCGGGGATGGGAGCCTGATTGATTGACGTCTGCCTTGACCGGGTAATGTTTTGTAATCAGACGGACCTGCCCGCTCTGGACGTAGGGCTGGAGCAGTTTGCGAAAGATCGCTTCAGCTTCTGCCGGACGGAACGTGGAAGGACCATGAAAGGGGCGTCCCGGCATGGGGGAGCCATACTTTTGAGTATTGAAGTCTTCGATCCCATCCATCAGTTCCTTGAACAGGCCACTGCGATGGAAGGAGCGTTTCATCGGGTGCCAGTCGACTCCCCAACCAACTTTTCCCGGGCCTTTGTTTTCATCGACACAGGCGAGTGCCTGTTCCGTATATTGTCCACCCAGCCATTCCCCGTCCATCACCAGGGTGATCGAATTGACTCCCAGACGAGCCGCCTGGATCGCAGCGGCCCAGCCCGATTCGGTCCCGCCGACGATCAGTAAATCGGTCTGTCGTTCGGGCAGTCGAGCCTGGGTCAGATTTTCTGAAAAAAAACAGAGAAACCAGCAGAGGAGCGCGATCTTCTTTTTCATGAGCCGTGTTTATTTCTGATTAAGACTGTATTGATATTCTGTTTTAGATGGCAAAGCCAACAAAACTATACAGCTGCATCATACGCCACGAGCCCCTGTATTGTCATCTCTCTTCTGGATTCTGGCAGCTTTTCTGACGCCGGACACTTTGCTTGCCCTTGAGTGAACGCAGGCGATCCACTCAGCAACTTGAACGGTCTGGCATTGATTTTGCTTCCGTAACGCATTGTTAACTGATCCTTGATCTATCAACCAATTGAGCCTCAAAAAGCAGCATGATCTGCAGGTTCTCTAGGCAGTCAAAGTCAGGGGCAGGTTCATTCCAGTTCTGATTTGGATTTTTTCAGGAGTTAATTGATGTCAAAGTCGTTGAGGCCGAAACGGGGTTTTACTTTGATTGAACTGCTGGTGGTCATCGCCATCATCGCAATTCTGATTGCCCTTTTGTTACCTGCTGTACAGCAGGCCCGTGAAGCAGCCAGAAGATCTCAGTGTAAAAATAACTTAAAGCAACTGGGGCTGGCGCTGCACAACTATCATGAAACATTTTCAGTTCTGCCTCCCGCTCATATTGGTCGTTGTACAACACCACGGCTGATGGCATCAGGGCTGACCATGCTGCTGCCTTACATCGATCAGGCTCCTCTGTACAACATGTATAACTCAAGCGGTTGTGCGACGACTCACTCCAGCATCACTTCCGGTACGACAGGAACGCTCTCGGCTGGAGATGATCCGGTAACCAACGGGAATGCCGCTGTTGTTAAAACACTGGTGACTGTATTCCTGTGTCCTTCGGATGACGGAACCTACTTTATTCCCTCTACCACAGGCAGCTACGGTATTTCGGCGACCAATACCGGAACAGGTGGTGCGAAAACCAACTATGATTTCATCACCATTACTCCTTACAATTCTTGTGAAAACTGGACACTGACTGCTCCCACCAGCCGCTGCATGTTCGGCGATAACAGCAAATGCCGCCTGGACGATGTGAAAGACGGAACCAGTAACACCCTGATGATGGGCGAAACGACCCGAACCGTTTACAACGGCGGGACAAATGCCTGGGGTTATCGCGGTCACGTGATGGTCGGTCTGAATCTGGTTTCTTACCCGATCAACCGATTCTACTATTCTTCTCTTTCGCCTCCAGAACTGCCTCAGGGCAAACTGGGAAGCTGGGCCTATGCCGGTAGTCTCCATACCGGGGGAGCACACTTCCTGCTGGCAGACGGGTCGGTTCACTTCCTGAGTGAGAACATCGATACCACCACCCGCCAGAATCTGGCACGAATGGCTGATGGTAAGATCATTGGTGAATTCTAAGCCCGTTTTTGAATTCAGTCGATTTGAACTTCCTTGTGAAATTCGTTTTATGATGAGGAAACTCGAAACAATGTTACAACGTTTCAGCTTATGCTTGGTTTGCTGTAGTCTGGTAGTCGGGCTGACTGGTTGTGGAGGTGGTGCGGCCGAAAAGCCTCTGCCGAACACAGTGCCTGTTTCCGGATCTGTCACGATGAAAGGTAAACCTCTGGTTTCTGCAACGGTGACTTTCGTACCACAGGGAGAAACCAAAGGAGTCGAGTGTGTTGGCTTCACGGATGAATCCGGCAAATTCAAATTAAAACAGGTCCGAGGTGGGGAAGGGGCTCCTCCCGGCAGCTATAAAGTTGTCATCAATCATTTTGTGAAGGGAGATGGTTCTCCGATCAAAATCGATGGTTCAGAGCCTCCAGCTAATCTCGGTGCTGTTGAATCACTGCCGATCAAATACAGCAGTTTTCTGGACTCTAAACTGACAGCCCAGGTCAACGATGCCGGAGGCGAATTTACTTTCGACCTCAAATAGTGATGGCGAGCCAGACTGGCGTCGACGTCATGCAATCCTGCTAAAATCAGTACGGTCCCCGGTTTTATTTCGACTTTGAAATTGAACTGGGGCCGTTTTATTTGAATACGAATTCAGTTTGAGGTCTGGTTGGAGAAATTGACTCCCATTGATGATCGATCAAAGTGGGAAAGCGTCGATCTCACTGATTTCCCTGGATGAGTGTGATGAATTGCTGGACAGGGATCTGCTTCCAGTGTTCTGACTTTCCGTCAGGCCAGATGACTGTGAGCTGATCAATCTGCCTGGCCTGGCCCGTAGGAATGATTACTCGCGGGTCATTGGAACTCTGAAAGCTTCCTCCTGCCGGAATACAGAAGAGTTGTTCGACTCCCTCGATCGTCGCTTTCAGTGAGACCCCCAGCGGTTCCCGAACGGAGTTTGTCCCAATGAGTCTGACAGAAACACTGTTACCTGTCCGGGGACTGTCATTCCGCAGCAGGGCGACCGGTTTCAATTCGGGAGAGGTGACCAGGTCAGTATCACCATCGTTGTCGAGGTCTGCAGACGCGACGGCACGCCCCAGCAGACGCTTCTGGAAATAGGGGCCCGCGGTTGGGGAGACATCTCGAAAGCGTTTGCCCTGCTGGTTCAGGTAAACCTGTTGAGTCATTTCATAGTCATGCTCGGTCTGGCCATCACTCAAATTCCAGATATGCCCATTGGCGATGAACAGATCGGGCCATTGATCGAGATTGAAATCAGCGGCGATTGTTCCGAACGCCAGTTTGGGGCGCGAGTTTGTGTCCAGCCCCAGACGCGTATTGCTGCTTACAAAGACACCGGAATCGATCTGTTCATAAAAATCATTAGGGGAATTTTCAAAGTTGGTGACAAACAGGTCAAAACGGCCGTTCCTGTTGAAGTCGGCACAGGCAATCCCCATGGAGGATTGTGGCATGCCGTTATCGCCGACAGCGACTCCCTGCAGCAGTGCCTGCTCCTCAAACGTCAGTTTGCCGGTATTGTGAAAAAAGAAATTGTCCGTCATATCATTGGCGACAAAGATATCGAGCAAGCCATCATCGTCCAGGTCGACAATCTGGACAGCCAGTCCTTTGCCGGCTTCCGGTCTGGTGATTCCTGCTGCTGCAGAACGGTCGACGAAGAGACCATCACCAGAATTCTCAAATAAGATATCCGGCTGCGCGGTACGACCGATGGGACCGCATGAAATTTTGATTCGCTCACCGTGCAAGGTGGTATAGCAGGGGGGATCAGTTTTGTCATAATCCACATAATTCGTGACGTACAAATCGAGGTCCCCATCTCCGTCCAGGTCGGCAAACGCAGCGCTGGTCCCCCAGTGCTGCGCATCACCTGTACCGGTCAGGTCGGTGATCTCGGTGAAGGTTCCATCTCCGTTGTTCTGCCAGAAGATGTTCTTCCCATACGCACAGAGGTAAAGATCGACAAATCCGTCGTTGTCATAGTCACCGCAGGCGACTCCCATTCCAAAGCCGGAATGATTGACCCCCGCGAGAGCTGCGACCGGTTCATACTGCAGGGATTTCCCCTGTTGACCGGTCGCTCGGTACAACTGATGGGTCTGGCCTGTTTTCTCTGCAGGTTGCTCGAAGTGGGATCCGTTTGAAAAGAAAAGATCCAGTTGGCCGTCCAGATCATAATCCAGGCAGGCGACTCCTCCCCCGTTCTGTTCCACCATGTAATGTTCCGGGCTGGGGTTCCCATAGTAGGTAAAGTCGATCCCGGACGCTTTTGCAATCTCTGTGAATCGAAAGGGACTGGTGAGATCCACTGTAGCTGTTGGTGCCGAGGCGGCTTCTGACCTGTTTTCGTCAGCCTGATGAGCAGATTCGATTGAGACAGCAGGCTCATCGCTGCATCCCGATCCTGCACAGAACGGGAGTAACCAGAGCAGCAACAGACAGGCGATCTCTTTACCATGATGGGCGAACAAAGTGGTTTACCTCTTACTCTTTCTTGGGCTGACGTGATCGCCCTGTTGCGCTGACGGGGCGACCTGATCTCAGATGGATGATGCAATTTCTTTCCACAGGCGGGCCTGCAGCGGTTTTCCCAGTGTTTCCAGATATGAGGCAATCTGCTGACAATCTTCTCTGGTCGGATTTTCGAGCGCGCCACTGGCGACAATCTGGTAGAGTTGCTGATGGCTGGATGCCAGGATTTTTACTTTCTGAAACATCTGTTGTGCTTCTTCGTAGTGGCCGGACGCCTGATGAATTGTTCCACACTGTTGCAGATATTGAATTTCATGCGGATTTATCTTGAGTGCAAGCTGCATTTCTTCCAGGGCACGAGGAAGTTCTTTCTGCTGAAAGTACAGTCGACATTTCAGGAAATGCCAGCGGTCATCCTGCTGTAATAGTTTCTCAAGTTCTACCGGATACGCTTTCTGTGGTTGCAGAATGGTTTCACATTTCTGTTCGTCGCCAGTTTCGAGGTAGAAATCGGCCGCAGTCAGAATTGTTTCCAGGCGTTCTGGATTGATCGTCAGAGATTGTTCGATCAGATCACGGGCCTGTTCAATCTGTCCCAGTTTCCAGTGGCAATATCCCAGAGCCAGCAGGATTGATGCCTGCCCAGGCTCTGCCTGGTTGATTCGTTTCAGCAGAGCGATCGACTCCTGAGCAATGGGTGGTTTGAACTCCATTTGCAGAAGATGATACAGCAGAGGGTAAGGATTCTCTGCCTGGAGTAATTTGGCGCGCAAGAGGTTTTGTGCCTCGCGCAAACGGAGCTGATTGAAATAGAGCCACTGCAGTTCCGTGATCGCTTGCGGAGAGTTGGGGGAGACTTCCAGAAACCGTTGGAGGGCCGCTTCGGCCTGTTCCATGTTTGCAGACTGCAGGCAGGCTTTGGCTGCATTGATCAGAGCAGGCTGGTACAACTCTGAGTCGGCTGAGATTTTCAAAAAGTATCTGGCAGCATCTGCATAGTTCTTCTTTTGATAATAACAATGCCCCAACAGAAAAGCGGCCTGCTCATTCTCGGGGGCCACCTCGGCCAGATCCTGTAATTCCTCAATCGCCTGATCAATTTTTTTTGCAGTCAGCAGTTGTTCTGCCGATTTGATAATGGCGCGCATTTGTGCGGGAGCCGGCTTGCGTTGCTTTGAGCTTGCCACCCAGACCAGACCGGCCAGGCAGAAGATTCCTGTGATTACATAAAGGCGTTTGCGCAAGAGTCACTCTTTTCAGCAAAGTCCGGAACCGGACGAAAGATTTTCAGGGGGAGATTTATTAGATGACTCCCGTTTGAGAGGCTGGTCTGTATTACGTTTCTGAGGCAGGGCGAGAAGAAATATTTTCCTATTTTGCGTGATCACAACAGGTTTAGAGCCATTATAAAAGGGAAATTCATTATTTTCTAACAATTAATAATTTTTACAAAACTCTTATTGCAAAACCGACATTAACAAGGTGAAATAGGGCTTAGACATTTCTTTTTAAGATTTATATACTAAGTCGAAAATCGCGCTCGCACAAATTGACTGAGTCATTTCTGTTTTTATTCATTTTATCAGGAGCTCGGCATGCGTGTTCTAATTGAGCGTAAGCGTGGTTTTACCCTTATTGAATTGCTGGTGGTGATTGCCATCATCGCGATTCTGATTGCCCTTCTATTACCTGCGGTTCAGCAGGCGCGTGAGGCTGCCCGGCGCAGTCAGTGCAAAAACAATCTCAAGCAGCTTGGTCTGGCTTTACACAATTATGTGGATACAACCAACGGAGTGATTCCGCGTGGAGTTAACCACTACAACGCCCCTTCCTGCTGTTGTGTGACGGATAATGGTAACTACGCACATACCATTCATACCATGCTGTTGCCATATCTGGATCAGACCCCGCTTTACAACACGATCAATTTTTCTGTAGATCCACAGAATGCGGCCAATGCACAGGTTCGACGAACCAAAGTTACCGTATTTCTCTGTCCCAGCGCGCTGCTCGTTGAAGATGGTACTTACGCGCAACATAACTATCCGACTGCCAGTGCCAATCATGGTTACGGGTTGTGTGGTCGTCATGGTTCTGACACAACCAACGGTATCTTTGCCTCTCGTTGGGGGATAGTCGATTCTTCCTCGGGAGCCGTCTATGCAGGTCAGATGCGTCTGCAGAACGTCACAGATGGTACCAGTAATACGATCACATTTTCGGAGTTTGCTAAAGGGCAGGATTACGTGCTTCCCACTTCTCATAAGAATAATATGGGACGCAGCTGGTACGATCCGACAGCCGGCTACGGAAATATCGGCTTCTCAACCCGCATCGACGCGACCCCCAACAATCCCAAGCCAACCTATAGTACAACCATTAACTGGGGAACTGTGGGCAGTGCTCACGAGGGGGGCGTGCATTGTGGCTTTATGGACGGTGCCGTTCGCTTTATCAGTGAAAATATTGATGGTCGACAGTGGCAGGCACTCTGTACTCCCCGAGGTGGTGAGGTTGTTGAGGTTCCCTGAACAGGCTGTCTGAGCCCAGTTCAAATTTCTTGATACACACTGAGCTTTGGCTCGGTGTGTATGCTTTTCTTTATTTCATTGATCCTGTTGAGTGGAATGAACATGTTAAGAGCATCTGAAAAAATCTTATGTTATTGCAGTCTGTTGATCATGACTGTTGTGATCTGTGGATGTGGCAATCCAGCAATGGTGGATGAGAGCCAGTCCGTAGAAATTACCGGTGTGGTCACGCTGGATGGAAAACCGCTGAATGATGCCGAGGTCACTTTTTTACCTGCTGACGGCGATCCGCTGGTGGGACCTGCCCTGGTCATTACAGACAGCCAGGGGAGCTACACGATGTCAGTGAATGCACCTCGCGAGTATAAAGTCAATGTGGACCGGATGATGAATGGCGGACCGAACCCGAAATTGAAAGAGTATCAGGGAGAGGCGACCTCACTCACGGCAAACGTTTCCGCAGACAGTAAAACCTTCAACTTTGACCTAAAGAGCGCACAGTGATCAGCTGAGGTTGGAGTCCGAAAATCAGATTAAATCCGCCGCTGTAGTCTCACGACAGCGGCGGTTTTTTTACCTGTCTGTAGCTAAAATGACTGTTTGAACCATGTCGCTGGCTTTCAAACTATCTTATATATAAACGCCTTGTTATATTAGGGGAGGCTGAATCAACGTGTTTCTGTCTCCTGTGAGATTGAGGGGAGTCTTGATGTGTGAGCGATTTTCTGCCTCCCAGCACTGTACGAAATGGTATGCGCTGGTTTTCTGCTGGTGCATTCCCCTGGCTGGCTTCTCTCTGCCGCTGTTTGCAGAAAACAATCCAGTCAAGCAGATCACAGCAGACCATAAAATCTCCTTCGCTAAAGACATTCTCCCGATCCTGAAGGCTCACTGTATCGAATGCCATGCTGGAGCTGAGCCGGAGAGCAGCTTTTCACTCAGCACGCGGCGAACCGCCCTGGCGGGAGGAAATTATGGGAAAGCCGTCATTCCCAGACAGCCCGCTCGTAGCCTGCTGTTTCAGATGATCTCGGGGACGCATCCGGACAAGATTGTGATGCCACCGGAAGGAGAGCGGCTGTCAGTGCGCGAAATTGCCCTGATCCGGGACTGGATCCAACAGGGGGCATCCTGGCCGGAAAAACTCGTTATCAGCACCGAGACAAAAAACAAATCCCAGGAGAATCACTGGGCCTTTCAGCCAATCACGAAACCAGAGCTACCGCAGCTTAAGCAGAACAATTGGTGTCGCAATGAAATTGATTATTTCATTTTGCATCGCCTGGAGCAGGAACAGATTTCCCCAGCGGCAACGGCTGATCCAACGACACTCATCCGCCGGGTCACGCTGGATCTGATCGGGTTACCTCCGACTCCGGAGGAAGTGGCAGCGTTCGTGAATGACACGCGTCCGGATGCCTATGAACGACTGGTGGATCGTCTGCTGCAGTCACCTCATTTTGGTGAGAAATGGGCGCGCCCCTGGCTGGATTTGTGTCACTATGCAGACAGTGACGGATATCTGACGGATGCGGTCCGACCTCATGCCTGGCGGTTTCGAGACTGGGTGGTGCGTTCCCTGAATCAGAACAAGCCCTTCGACCAGTTTACCATCGAACAGATCGCCGGTGACCTGCTACCCGACAGTCCACCCGAAGCGCAGGCTGGGACCGGTTTTCTCCGCCAGACCCTCAGTAACCGCGAAGGAGGGGCAGACCTGGAAGAATTTCGGGTCAATAAAGTTGTCGATCGTACCAAACTGATGGGCACCATCTGGCTGGGGCTCACGCTGGACTGCTGTCGCTGTCATAATCACAAGTACGACCCCATCAGTCAGAAGGAGTTCTATCAGCTCTACTCCTTTTTCAATTCGGCATTTGAAGTCAATATCGATGCCCCACTGCCTCAGGATCAACCTCTATTAAAGCAACGGCAGGCTTATCAGCAGAAACGTCAGGCGCTCATCGATCCGATCCGCGAACCCCTGGAACAGTTGCAGCGAGAGTGGGAGCAGAAGATGCTGTATGCGGCAGAGCATCCAGCAGAAGATCACCATTGGGCGCGTGCCTGGGAGGTGATGGGGCTGGTCTGGGGCCTCCGTTCCGGCGAAGGACAACAGGAAGGTCTGGAGATCATTAAAATGGATCCAGCCCAGCGGAGCCAGCGTCAGCGCGACGATCTGCTCGATTACTTTCTGGCTCGGGGACACCTGGTGGACAGCGCCCGATTCAAAGAGCTCAAACTGGGAGAACTCGCCAGAAATCTGTCTGCACTGCGGAAGGAATATCCGGCTGTTTCCCGGGCACCCGCGATGCAGGAAATGCGGACCCCGAAACAGGCGTTTGTGCATCTGCGCGGCTCTCATCTCTCACCAGGGGTCCCTGTAGAACCAGGGACGCCCCGCTCACTCTCTCCTTTCCAGCCGGAAGGTAAGCCGGACCGACTCGATCTGGCGCATTGGCTTGTGTCGCATGAGAATCCACTGACGGCCCGAGTGACCGTGAATCGAATCTGGCAGGAATATTTTGGTCAGGGTATCGTGATCTCCTCGGATGAATTCGGGACTCAAGGCGATCGTCCCTCACATCCAGAGTTACTGGACTGGCTGGCCTGGCAGTTCAGAGAGAATGGCTGGGATGTTAAAGCCCTGCATCGTCTGATTGTAACCTCTGCAACCTATCGCCAGTCTTCAAAAATGAGACCTGAAATACAGGAGAAAGATCCCGCCAATCGACTCCTCAGCCATCAGACG
The DNA here is from genome assembly GCF_007748155.1 of Gimesia panareensis. Lineage (GTDB taxonomy): Bacteria > Planctomycetota > Planctomycetia > Planctomycetales > Planctomycetaceae > Gimesia > Gimesia panareensis. Next base: position 5,290,612 of record NZ_CP037421.1, on the reverse strand, counting down.
AGCCTGAGGCTCTCTGCCGAACTCGTACGCGATCAAGCGCTGGCAGTCAGTGGTTTGCTCAACGAAAAAACGGGAGGTCCCTGTGTGCGTCCTCCTCAACCCGACAGTGTGGTGATGGAAGCCTTTGGATCCAACACCTGGGAGGTCAGTTCGGGGGACGACCGCTACCGCAGGGGGCTCTATACGCTGATTTTGAGAACATCGCCTTATGCACAATCGGTAATCTTCGATGCACCGAATCCGAGCCAGACCTGCACGCGTCGGGACCGATCCAATACACCTCTGCAGGCATTAACGCTGTTGAACGATCCGGTGTTTTATGAAGCGGCACAACATCTGGGACAGAGAGTCGTCAAAGAGAGTTCCGGGGATCTGGATCAGCAGATCAGCTACGCATTCCGGCTCTGTCTGGCACGAACACCGCAGAAAGCGGAACGGGAACGTTTGAAAGCGTTGTATCGAGAGCAAATCCGGAAGCAGCCCGCTGACAAAGCGACTCCTGAAAAACAGGCAGCGGCCTGGACCGTCGTCGCCAGCGTATTACTCAACCTGCACGAATTTATTACACGGGACTGAGACCGATGCTATCACCTGATCCCTGGCTCAATCTGAAACGACGACATTTTCTGCAATCGACCGCCTGTGGGCTGGGGGGGATGGCACTCAACAGTCTTTTAGCGCGTGATGGCCTGGCAGAGTCGACATCGCTTAATGCGGTCAATCCATTGGCGGTCAAGTCACCACATTTCAAGCCTCGCGCTAAAAATGTGATCTTTATCTTCATGTCGGGCGGACCGAGCCAGATGGATCTGTTCGATCCCAAACCAGAATTACAGAAACTGCATGGTCAGCCGGTGCCTGAGTCCTTTCTGAAAGGGATCCAGGACGCCCTCATCAAATCGACCGCGCAAGTGATGGCTTCACCGCGCAAGTTCAAGAAGTACGGAGACTCAGGCCTCGATTTTTCAGACAACCTGCCGCATTTGGGGACCTGTGCCGATGATCTCTGTATGATCCGTACGGTTCAGACTGACGTGAGCAACCATCACCCGGCCCAGATGCTGATGAACAGCGGCTCGACGATGTTTGACCGCCCCAGTATGGGTTCCTGGGTGACCTACGGACTGGGAAGCGAATCTGAAAACCTGCCCGGTTATGTCGTCCTGCTGTCGAATTCAGGGAAGGGAGTCGACGGCGGTTCTTCGCTGTGGACGAATGGAATTCTCCCATCCACCTATCGCGGGGTGACCTTTCGCAGTCGGGGTGAGGCGATTCTGTATCTCTCTAACCCCCAGGGAGTTTCACCAGAGATGCAGCAGGATCGCATCAACGCGATCCGGGATCTGAATGCCATGCGGTATGATCAGGTGGGAGATCCGGAAATCGGCTCGCGCATCGCGGCTTACGAACTGGCGTATCGGATGCAGACTGCCGCACCGGATCTGCTGGATTTCAGTGATGAGTCAAAGTCGACCCTCAATATGTACGGGATAGATAACGAGACGACCAACTGGTTTGGCAGTAATGCACTGCTGGCCCGCCGCATGATTGAGCGGGGAGTCCGCTTCGTGCAGCTGTATCATTCCACCTGGGACGATCATTCGAATCTCGACAAAAACCTGAAGACGAACTGCGATATGACCGACCAGCCCTCTGCCGCTTTAATCAAGGATCTGAAGCAGCGAGGGTTGCTGGAAGACACGCTCGTGATCTGGGGAGGGGAATTCGGCCGGACTCCCATGACCGAAGTCCGTCGCGGCTCTTCACCAGGCCGGGAAGGGCGGGACCATCATCCCTTCAGCTTTACCATGCTGATGGCCGGGGGCGGCGTGAAAGCCGGGACTGTCATTGGCAAAACCGATGAACTCGGCTTCTACCCGGTCGAGCAACCCGTGCACCTGCATAATCTGCATGCCACCATCCTGCATCAATTGGGCTTCGATCACACAAAGCTCGTCGTCAAGCATAAGGGGCTTGACTATCGCCTGACCGGCGTCGAGGGGGAAGTGCTCGACATGCTCCTGGCTTAAACAGGTCTATCAGCGGCTCACGAATTTTTCGAAGCCTGCGCGATGATGTCCAGGCCGACCAGTTCGCTCCAGGCAGCAATCAACTGTTTTGTGATTGGTCCGACTTTGCCATCGCCGATGTCGATACCATTAAATTTCGTTGCCGGCATGATGCAGTAGGGCGTACTGGTGAAAAAGGCTTCATCCGCAGTCGTGACATCATAGGGGAGCAGGTGTCCTTCTTCGACTGGAATATTCAGTTTTTCACCCAGCTGAAAAATCGTCTGTCGGCTGATGCCGTCCAGGCAGTTAATCGTACTGGGAGTGCGAATACGATTGTTTGAAATCAGAAAGAAGTTGCCCCCCTTGTTTTCAGAGAGATAACCGTCGGTATCGAGCAACAGGCTCTGGGCGTGTGGATCAACCAGTTTGACTTCGGACTCCGCCAGCGTGTAAATGAAACGGCTGCGGTTTTTGATACGGGCATCCAGCGACTGTGCCGGCTGAATGCGGGTAAAAGGAGTGACGGCATGGCAGCCTGACTGATAAAAATCAGCCCAGTAACTCAGATCGAGGGGCAGGGTGATAATCATTACGGTTGAATGAGAATCTGCGGGTTTCTGGCCGCTCGAAGGGACCCATTGCCCCGGGGTGATGTTGTGAATAATCCAGGCATCTGTCCCCGCAGCATAGTTGGGTTCATTTTTCTGCCAGACTTCCAGAGTCAGCTTTTCGAGTTCATCCGGTGTCATCCCAGCATCAAACCGAGCGGCCTTGAGGCTGAGGTACAGACGATCGATATGGTCACGCAGGCGATAAGGCTGGTGCCCAAACGTGCGTGTCGATTCTGTGACTGTCATTCCCAGGCTGATCGCACCGTCGAAAATCGAGATTTTAGCTTCATCCGCAGGAACGTACTCACCATTCAGGTAAACCAGGTTCTGTGTCATGGAAGTCCTTTCAAGGTTTGGTTGGGGGCAGCTCAAAGCAGGAAAAGCAGGGAGACTCGTAAGACTTTAATTCTCCCTGTTCGTGTCTCAGTATCAGACAGGCGGTGCCTGGTTTCTGGCTCAGTAGGGCAATTCCTTTTTCGGGACCCAGCACACTAATGGCAGAGGCCAGACTGTCCGCAGACATGCCGTCGGGAGTGATGACGGTGACGCGACTCTGATCGGTCAGCCCCAGTCCGGTATGGGGATTCACAATATGGGAGTAGCGTGTGCCATCGATGACCACATGTTGGAGTGCATCGCCCGACGTGGCGACCGCGCAGTTTTTCAGTTGCAGGTAACGATCGATTTTGGCTCCCGGAGCGTCGGAAGAGGAGATCCCGATTTTCCAGCCGCAACTTCCGGGGGGCGGATCCCCGAGGGCCAGATCGCCGCTGGCGTCGATCATCACCCGGTCAATCCCGTGCGCTTTCAATATGTGTAAAGCCACATCAGCCGCATACCCTTTGGCGATCCCTCCCAGGTCGAGTCGCATACCCGGTTTGAGGAGTTCCACGGTTTGGTTCTGCTCCGATAGCCGCATCCATTGGGAGCCGACCAGGTCTCGGGCGGTCTGCAGGCGCTCGCTGTCAGGCATCTGTTTTCGGCGGCGGGCTCTTCGCCAGAGCCGGACCACGGGGCTGATAGTGACATCGAACGCGCCATCGGTCTCCCGGGAAAGTGCTTGACTTCTTTTCAGTACCTTGAACAGGTCGAGGCTGACTTTGACCGGTTTTCCGGGGCCGGATAACTGGCACAACTGGTTTAACTCGCTATTGGGATCATAGTCACTGAGGACTTTGTTAAGTTCCTTTACACGGCGGAAAGCAATTTGAGAGGCATTGTTTGCGATTGGTTTGTCCGTTGCATATAATACGATTCTCCACTGCACTCCCATATGTACTTCCTGAAATTCATACCGATGCAGAATTTCGCTATCCGTGCACTGTTGATTGCCTGACAATGTGGAGAGCAACAGGCATGTCTGATATATGTAAGACATCTTCCATCCAGATCTAAAGTCTGATTTCCGCTTAACGTTACGGAGTAAACTAATATGCTTAGCGTATGTCGTTCCAGTCTCTTAATGCAAGCCAAAACTGCATTACTCGCCATTCTCTGCTGTGCGACTTCGGTGGCCGTTGCCGCTGATCCAGCGGATGCGAAAACCGAAAAAGAGATGAAACCTTACACGGAGAAAATTGCCAACACCGATGTCAGTTTCGACATGGTGCCGATTCCCGGCGGTGAATTTGTCATGGGCAGCCCCGCCGATGAAAAGAACCGGGAAGAAGATGAAGGTCCTCAGTTCAAAGTCAAAATCGAGCCCTTCTGGATGGGTAAACATGAAGTGACCTGGAATGAATACGATATCTGGAGCTTCAATCTCGATATTCAGCGTCGCAAGCTGATGCGGGTCAAAGCGGATGATAAGGAGAAAGCCGCCGATGCGGTTACCCGTCCCACCAAACCTTATACAGACATGACCTTTGACATGGGGCACGATGGCTACCCCGCGATCTGCATGACTCAACTGGCAGCAAAAACCTACTGTAAATGGCTGAGCGAAAAAACCGGTCATTATTATCGCCTGCCCACCGAAGCTGAATGGGAATATGCGTGCCGGGCCGGTACTAAGACTGCCTACTCCTTCGGTGACAATCCTGCCAAGATGGATGACTACGCCTGGCACTACGCGAACTGTAATGACACCTACCAGAAGGTCGGACAGAAGAAACCGAATCCCTTTGGTCTGTATGACATGCACGGTAATGTCTCCGAGTGGGTTCTCGATCAGTACATTCCCGATGCCTACAAGAAATGGAGTGGCAAAGGAACGGTTCAGTTCCCGATCAGCCCCACGACTCCTGAAAAACTTTATCCGCGTGTGGTCCGTGGCGGTTCATGGGATGATGATCCCGAAGCACTTCGCAGTGCAAATCGCATTGCATCCAGTGCCGACTGGAAGATTCAGGACCCTCAGATTCCTCAGAGCATCTGGTACCATACTGATGCGATCTTTGTGGGCTTCCGGGTCGTACGACCTCTGAAAGTTCCCACCGCTGAGGAGCGGAAGAAATACAATCTGGATCCGGTCATTCCGGCCGATGAAGGACGCTAAATCCCGCCAGAGTAATGTTGTTTTATTAAAACAGATGCCTTCGCCGGATTCCTGCAAACATAAAGTCCGGCGAATGGCATATGTATCTTAGAAACGTATAACTGACCAAATCGACCTGCAGATTAGGGAAAGGCCTCTGATGACTCAATCTAACAATCAATCTTCTTCACGACGTGACTTTTTAAAGGTAACCACAGCGACTGCTGTGGGAACCGGAATCCTCTCCAGCCTGGGATCATCGGCGCATGTCTATGCGGGTGGCGATGATAAAATCAAAGTTGGTCTGGTCGGTTGTGGTGGTCGTGGGACAGGGGCTGCTTCTCAGGCTTTGTCGACCAAAGGAAACATTAAACTCGAAGCCATGGCTGATGCCTACCGTGATCGGATGGATAAGAGTCTGAGCAACCTGCAGAAACAGTTCTCGGGTGAACCCGAAAAAGTGGATGTGGCTGAAGAGAAAAAGTTTGTCGGTTTCGACGCCTATCAGAAACTGCTCGACAGTGGCATTGATGTTGTGATTCTGGCAACGCCTCCGGGATTCCGTCCGATTCACTTCGGAGCAGCCGTCGAAAAAGGTAAGCACATTTTCATGGAAAAACCGGTTGCCACCGATGTAACCGGGGTGAAAAAAGTGCTCGAAGCTGCTGAAAAAGCCAAAAAGAAAAATCTGGCTGTGGGCGTTGGTCTACAGCGCCATCACCAGGCACCTTACATTGAAACGATTAATCGTCTCAAAGATGGTGCGATTGGCGATATCACTTCACTGCGTTGCTACTGGAACAGTGGTGGGGTCTGGGAACCTCGACTGGCCCGTGAAGATGCCAAGAGCGAAATGGACTACCAGATGCGTAACTGGTACTACTACAACTGGCTCTGTGGTGACCACATCAATGAGCAGCACATCCATAACATCGATGTCTGTAACTGGGTGAAGGATGCTTTCCCGGTCAAAGCTTACGGGATGGGCGGTCGTCAGGTTCGTACCGATAAGAAGTACGGTGAAATCTACGATCACTTTGCAGTCGAGTTCGTTTATGAAGACGGAACCCGGATGTACAGCCAGTGCCGTCATATTCGCAACTGTTGGAACAGCGTGACCGAACATGCTCAGGGTACCAAAGGTTTCTGTGACATCAGTGGTGCCAAGTATGAAACCACTGGCGGTTACAAATGGAAGTATCGTGGTCCGAAGAAAAACCCCTACCAGGTTGAGCACGATGATCTGTTCGAAGCCATTTACAAGGGAACCCCCTACAACGAAGCCGAATACGGTGCCAAGTCCACCATGACTTCGATTCTGGGACGTCTGGCCACCTACAGTGGTAAGCCCGTGACCTGGGATGAAGCAATGGCTTCCGAAGTGAGTCTGATGCCGAAAGAATTCTCCTGGGAAGCAAAACCAGTCACAGTTCCCGATGAGAACGGTTTCTACCCGATTCCGATGCCGGGGATCACCAAGGTTCTGTAAGACCTGACTTTGTTAATGACAAGCCGATTCGTTCTTCAGGAGCGAATCGGCTTTTTTTAATCAGTCTGTATTTTGAATATGCCCCTGTTCATTCCATGTCCAGCCTGAATCAAATTTCTGTGGTGACTGCTGCCGATCATGACCGTGTGCTTCTTGTCTGGGAAGCGGCGGTGCGCGCCACCCACGATTTTCTGTTGCCAGATGAGATCGCAGCGCTCAAACCGCTGGTCAGGCAGTCCTGCTTCCAGGGAATGCCCCTGTTCTGTTTAAGGAATGCGGAGGAACAGGTGGTTGCCTTTTCGGGAATTGAAACTCCCAAGCTCGAAGCACTGTTTGTACATCCCGACTGGTGCGGCCAGGGGCTGGGACGTCGGCTGGTCGAACATGCGATTGGAGATCAGGGTGTCTGTCTCGTAGATGTGAACGAGCAGAATGAACAGGCACTCGGCTTTTATCTGCATCTCGGTTTTGAAGTCGCCCATCGCTCGGACGTGGATGGATTCGGGAACCCCTATCCCCTGCTGCATTTGAAACTGCCGGATCAGTGAAATTGATGTTTCAGATGCATTCTGCTGCAGGTTCTGGTATCGTGAAAGCTCACTAAATCTCAGCCAGGAGCCAGCACGATGTCTGCATGTTTCACTCGTTTCGCGTTGATCTGTCTACTGACTTGTTTGTGTGTTGATTCACTTTCAGCAGCAGAACCGCTGTCGATTGGTTCGCGACGTGAACTGTTTGTCGATGACGCACTGGTGGAGCGGATGACTGGGGCAGCGGAAATCCGCCTGCAGCATCCCACACCCCGGGAAGTCGTGTTTCGATTCGATCAGCCCTGGGAGGGGAGCAGTTCAGGATACCACACCATCATTCAGGACGGAGACCTGTATCGCCTCTATTATCGCGGTTCGCATATCGAGGTTTCCCAGGGTCGGATCAGTACGGGAAGTCATAAACCGTTTTACTGCTATGCTGAAAGTAAAGACGGAATCCACTGGACGCGCCCTGAACTGGGGATTGTCGAGTTTCAGGGCTCAAAGAAAAACAATATCATTCTGGAGGGGCTGGGGACGCATAACTTCGCTCCGTTCAAGGATGAGAATCCAGGCTGCAAACCGGACGCGCAATATAAAGCGCTGGCGGGTCTCCAGAATGAAGGGGGCCTGCATGCGTTCCAGTCGGCCGACGGCATTCACTGGAAATTGATGCAGGACAAACCCGTGATTACCAAAGGCGCCTTTGATTCGCAGAACCTGGCCTTCTGGGATACGGATCAGAAAACCTATCGAACCTATTTCCGTGTTTTTTCTGCAGGCGTCACGACATCCAAAACCTGGAAACCGGAAGGCGACCGTGCCATTCAGACGGCAACCTCCGCTGATTTTCTGAACTGGACGCCGGGGATCGACCTGATCTATGCGGATTCACCGAGCGAGGAACTGTATACAAATCAGGTGAAACCTTATTTTCGCGCGCCTCATATCCGGATTGGGTTTCCTGCGCGATACGTGGAACGGGGCTGGTCTGAATCGATGCGAGCCCTACCTGATCCGAAGCGGCGGGAACTGAGAGCCTCCTCGGTCGAACGCTATGGAACGGCACTCAGTGAAGGCCTGCTGATGGCCAGTCGGGATGGTGTCCATTTTAAACGCTGGAATGAAGCTTTCCTGCGTCCGGGAATCGAACGTACCGGGACCTGGCAGTACGGGCATCAGTTTATTGCGGAGAATGTGGTCGAAACTCTTTCGTCTCTACCCGGTGCCCCCCACGAACTGTCACTCTATGCCGCAGAAGACTACTGGCATGGAAAGGGAGGCGCTCTCAGACGGTATTCACTCAGAATGGACGGCTTTACTTCCGTGCACGCTTCCATGAAAGGGGGCGAACTGATCACGCAGCCGATTGTGTTTTCGGGTAACACGCTGTCGATCAACTTTGCAACTTCAGCAGCAGGGAGTCTGTGGGTGGAACTGCAGGATGCAGCAGGGCAGCCGATCAAAGGCTTTACGCTGGCTGACTGTGCGGAACTGTTTGGCGATACCCTGGAACGTAAAGTCTCCTGGAAGCAAAACGCCGACGTCAGCAGTCTGGCTGGAAAACCGGTCCGCCTGCGGTTCAAACTGAAGGATGCGGACCTGTATTCATTTCAGTTTCAAAAGTAGATCAGACGAAGCCTTTTAATTCACCGGTACAGTCGCCAAAACGTTCTGTTTGAGTCCCGATGCGAGTCAGCATGGAGGATGCAGATTGCAGGGGGGCTTATACTTGGGAGACAGGTTGACCTGCAGGTGTCAGATCGCTCATAATCTGCTGGCAGTCAAGTCAACGAGGCCCACTGCAGTCACCCTTAAATTCCCGCGTTGAAACGAGCAATCATCTCTTATGAATGAATCCCAACCTGCTCCCAGGCCCAAACCGGCACACTGGCGCGACCGCTGGTACGAGATTATTTTTGAAGCGGATACTCCCGCAGGTAAACTGTTTGATGTACTGCTGCTGATTGCCATTTTGTTGAGCGTGCTGATCATTATGCTCGAGAGTGTCAAATCTCTGGATCAGGAATATGGCCAGCAGTTTGGCTACGCGGAATGGTTCTTTACGATTCTGTTTACCGTTGAATATGTGGCGCGTATCAGTTGTGCACGGCGTCCGCTGCAGTACGTCTTCAGTTTCTACGGGGTTGTCGATCTGCTTTCTATCCTGCCAACCTGGCTGATGTTTTTCGCGCCGGTGGAGATGCAGAGCCTGGGCGTGATTCGCGCGTTGCGGCTGTTACGGGCTTTTCGAATCTTCAAACTGGCGCACATGCTCTCGGAAGCCTCTGAATTGCGGCGAGCGGTCTGGGCCAGTCGCTCCAAAATTACCGTCTTCCTGGCAACCGTGCTGATTACCGTCGTGATTGAAGGAACCGCCCTGTATTTGATCGAGGGAGATCAGGGCAGTGGATTCACTTCGATTCCCCAGAGTATGTACTGGGCAATCGTGACGATGACCACCGTTGGTTACGGTGATATCGCCCCTGTGACCCCTTTAGGGAAATTTCTGGCAGCGGTGATCATGATTCTGGGATACAGTCTGATTATCGTTCCGACCGGAATTGTCTCAGCCGAATTGGCTCATCCCGGGGGCAAGAAGTCCACGCACTGGGTGACGACACAGGTCTGCCCCGAATGTATGAAGGAAGGGCATGATGCTGATGCAATCTTCTGTAAATACTGTGGCTCGCAACTCTGAGGATGATACTAGCTGGCGGCTTCCGGTTCTACTGCTGGCTGTTCCTCTTTAAACAGAGTCGGAGGATGTGCCGACCAGACGGCGAAAGCAGCCAGCAGAGGCAGTGCCATGAACAGGTAGAGCACAGGGTTGTAGGAGCCGAAATAATCGATCGACATGGCGACCGGCAGCGGTCCCAGAGCGGAAGCGAGGATCATCATCGACCAGGCGACGCCACGCACCGCGCCCTGATTCATGCGGCCATAGTAATTGATCCAGACGACTGTGGCTGTGCTGCGGAAAATACTTCCCGTTGTTCCCAGCAGGAATGTGTAAACGACGACCATCCAGATGGCGGGCATGGTCAGTACAATCAGGTTCGCCAGTGCCAGGCAGAGCATGGAAAAACAGAGAATGTAGCGGCTGGGAAAGCGGTCCGTCAGCCAGCCGGCCGGGAACATCAGCAGAGTGGCACACAAGGCCTGAAAGGCCATCATGCGAATCGCCCAGTACTCGGGGACACCATGACTGCCCAGTAGGGCGATCTGGTGAAAGACCAGTCCGGTGCCGACCAGGGCGTGGGTGGTGATCACGGAGAGTAGCTTCCAGAATGTCGGGTCACGCAGTACCTGACGGACCGTCCAGGATTCAATCGTGGCGGTGATCAGCGGGCGTTTGGATTTCTCTTCCGGTTGGGGTTCCGGTTCCTGGTCAGGATCGATGCCGTCGGGGTGCAGGCCCAGGTCTTCGGGGCGGTTCCTGACGAGGAAAATCCCAGGCAGAATCAGACAGACAGCAACGGTAACCGCATGGAAGACCCAACCGGTTTTCCAGCCATAGTGACTGATCAGCCAGCTGTTGAGGAACGGGACCGTCATCACGGAAAAGGCGCTCCCGAAACCAGCCAGCGCGGTGGTGCGTCCCCGTTTCTTTTCGAACCATTCGCCCACCATCCAGACCGAGATCAGTGTCAGAGCGCCCTGTCCCAGGCTGCGAACGAGGCTGAAGCCGAGATACAGACTGCCCAGTGTATGGATTTGCGACATGAAATAGCAGGAGATCGCCAGGCCGGTCGCGACCACAGGCAGGATGATGCGTGCTCCCCAGTGATCCAGCATGCGACCAATGAAGGGAAGCAGGCAGGCACTGACTATCGTGGCGAAACCGTAGGCGAGTGAATATTGAGTTTCCGAAAGTCCCAGGCTCATTCGCATGGGATCTTTGAAGACGGCGACAGAAAAAGACTGGCCTGGCGCAGACAAAAACTGGGCCATCGCTGCGATTCCCAGCATGGTCCAGCCGGGAAAATATCGATAGGTAGGGAGGGCGATCTCATCGAGACCACCTTTCAGTTCCACTTCAGCACAAGAGGACTGCGAATTCATTTCTAATCTGTTTCTTCCCTGGATTTTGCAAACATCTACCCGGGGCGGGCAACCGGAGGGAACTCAACTATAGCAGATCAGGAAATGTACGTGTAACCTCTTTCGGAGTTGCTTTTGATAAAAACACAGCTTCTTCATTGTTTTTTATCAATCAAAATCAGGGACGCCTGAAAGGAGTCCTGGTTTATCCCTCATTCAACTCAAGACTTAGGAGCCGATGCCCAGCCAGTCCTGGAAGAGAAACTCGAGGCGGCCACTGAGCAGAGCAATGCGCCCCATCACGGTATAGGCAAAGCTGGCACCGAAGGTGACCATCAGGAACCAGACACCGAGACGGGACACGTACTTTACGAAGCCTTCATGCTCAATGGAGAAGAAGAAGTAGACCATACAGGAGACCACGCCCAAAATAATGATTGTGTTTTTGAGTGATTCAACGATCTGCCAGCTCCCATCCGCGCCGAAGACGATGAAAGGCATGATCGTATTCTGGATCTGACCGACGAAATCGGCTTCCAGGTAACTGATGAGCCGGATCCCGGCAGTGGCGCCGATGAAGAAAGCCAGGGGCCAGCGGGCGAGCCAGCTCCCTTTGGGAGAGAGCCGCAGAAGCAGCAGAACGCTCATGACCAGGGGGACCAGGTACCACAAGTCAGGCTCCATTGATTTCTCTTCGATATCGAGGAAGAAGATCTCTTTCGCCTTGCTTGGGAACAGTTTTCCGAACAGGTTGGGAATGATTTCCGACCAGAACGCGACCACCATCGCATAGCCGGCAGAGACACCGACGAAGACGGATTCCGTAAATTTATAAACAGGATTGTCGCCGTAGAGAAACGAGAAGATAGCCAACGTACAGAACGCCGCCACCCACAGGCCAATCGTGCGCGACAGGTTGAATCTGACGTCCTTTTGGTTCTTGTCTTTCGCAGGGACCACTTGATATTTAGTCCATTCGTAGGTCTGTTCCGATCCTTTGACGGAGGACTTCGCTTCCACGGGGACTTCGCGAACAAAGACGCGGCCATGACCCTGGCTGGCTTGATACAGGATATACGCGCCGCCGGCGACCATCAAGATTGTCCAGATGAGTGTAGATTGCTTCATCGATACAGTCCCTGCTTACGTTCCCAGAAATAAATCACATTACCTAAAAATATCAGACTGATCAGCAGGAGATGTGCTACTAACTGAGGCCCCATGCGAATCAAACCCTGCTTTGCTTTCGGATTCTTCTCCAGTTCGGGATACGCATTGATGATGGCCTGTTCGTATTCGGCTGCGCCTTTGATAGCGGCGATCATGCCGATGAGCTGTTTGGGGATATAGGGCAGCATCGTCGGTGCCTGGACTCCGGTGCAGCCGACGACGGTCGGGATGTCGAAGGGGGCCGAGCCATAGAGTACCCACTCCTTGGAGCCCGGGTAACCGGCACTGACATTGGCCAGCAGGTCGACCTGCTGGATGTTTTTCAGGTTTTTCGTCAGTGGAATATTGTCGAGGCTGTTACTCTTGATGTCGGTCGAATATGACTTTTTCAGATCTTCTACCACCAGCTTGATGACCCCTTCATTGCCGGTGCGAAAGCCCAGGTTGACATATTTGACGCCGTATTTGCCTTTGTATGTTTCAGGATATTCGTTTTCCAGAATATCAACTGAATTTTGAATCATGGGAACTCCCTGAGGCCAGAGTGTCATGAAGAGAATGTTGTGTTTCTTGATTGCACAATGCCGGGTAAATGCGGATGCCATCGGCTGCAGTTCTCCCGCACTGGCCGGATCGTAGTCCAGGGCGAGCACGACATTCGATCCATCGGGCAGATCATCGACCGCATGAAAGACCGTCATGACCTCCTTCGATGGCTTTTCAGGAAAGGTGATCCCACTGATCAGTGGGATGGCTACGGCGAACAGCATCAGGAGAAAGATCCAGCGACGGTCCAGGTTTTGCAAAAAGTTTAACATGAATTAAGCCTCCTGATCCGAGCCGAGGTAAGAACGGTCGACGCCCAGCAGGACTTTCAGCGAAGTCGAGGCCACCCCGAGGGCGATTCCAATGGTAATCGCCCGCATGCCCGGAGTGGTGAAGACGTCCATAATGATCTGCGACAGATGGGGTAAGCTGAAGTCGCTGTATTTCACTTCCTGGAAGCCTAAGATGTTCTCGTCGGAGAGCCCGCCTGTGAGCCACTCTCCGGCATAGGTTCGTCCCAGGAGAACAATCACGGCGATGACAAGCAGGACGGTCGCTTCGGAGTTTTTTGCCCGGAAGGCCCGGAAGGCGGCTGAAGAAATGTAAAACGCCAGCAAAGCAAACATGGTCGCCGAAAGCGGATTATAGATATACTCATACAGCCACCAGAAAAAACTGCCTTCCTGCAGGAAATCGCCGGACCAGCTGAGTTGGGCGGCATTGACATTAGGATATACGCCGATTTTAAACAGACCAGCCACGAGCGTAATGAAAAACGCAATGAGTGTGACAGCGGCATAACCCCAGCCCGGTTGTTGGGAAGAAATCTTCTGTAACTGCATTTTGAGCAGGTTGCCGCCCCCCAGGATAAATGCGAAGGCTGCCAGGATATTAAACCAGGCCATCGCATCGTTACCCCAGTCCACAAACTTGGGGATGAAGGCAGTGCCGATCAGCACAAAGCCTGTCACCGCAGAGATAAACAGGGGGATTGTTCGTTTCATTATTTAAAACCTCCCTTGCCGAGGATGTTCTCTATGATGTAGGTCTGAGCTGACTGCAGTAATGTCGGCTTCGCTTTATCCGGAGGAGGTTCCCGGGATTCGAATGAGGCGAGCGTGGCGATCACACAACCCACGAGAAGCAGCAGCCCTCCCACCAGTTTGCCAAAGTCCTGCCCTTTGAGGCTGCCCAGTTGTTGCGGTTCACGCGACAGGTATGCTGAGGCGGCGAAGAACTCTTCCCCGATCAAGGTGAAGTCACAGGCTGCCACGAAGAAGGGGAGCTGGCTCGGCATCGCGGTTCCGGCGACCTGAATGGCGCCGACCGAGTTTCCGGTCTCCGCCAGAATCAGCGATTCCGCATAGAAAGCACCCATATAAAAACAGGCGGCCGGTTTGTCACGTACCATTTTGCCGGTCACGCTGGCGACATAGCCGAACTGTTCGTCAGTGATGTAATAGATATCGTCTTCGTTGTATTCATCGGGGCGACCGGCGGCGAGGTAAGCGGCTTCCACGGTGTCTCGGGCGGTCGTCATCACCAGTGAGCGTGAGGTGGGGACTTCCAGGGTCGCACGGTAGTCGGCTGTGGTTTCTGCGACCTGTGCCAGTACGGTGATGCCGGCGACGGTCTGAATGTCGTTAATGTCCTGAATCCCGGGTACGAACAGACAGGAGCGGCCCATCTCGGTGGCGCGGCCGACGGCATCAGTAATCGCCTCCAGACCGGCAATTTTGCGGACCTTGAGCTTTTTCCCCCGGCGGGCCATCTCAATGAACAGAATCACGGAACCGCAAATCAGGACAACGAAGACTGCAAACCAGCTCCGCTGCAGGTTGAACCATTGGAGTATCGGAATGACGGGCTGCTTAAGTTCCACAGGCGAGGACTCCAGGCCCTCCTGTCCGATGGCGACGATGCGATACAGGTAAGGAACTCCCGGCTCACAATTCGAATCTCTGAACGTATTGACCTGATAAGTTGTCTCTCCAATCAACTGGTACTCATATTTTTTCTTTTCTGATTCCGTTTCTGTTTTCGTTTCAGCAGCCGATTTTGTGTCTGACTTTGTTTTCCTGACTTCTTCTTCCTTTTTCGGAATTTCCTTACGGGAGATGACGTATCGCAGAACTTTGCGCGGTTTCGACTTTTCCTTGTCATCGACCGAGAGCTTCCAGGAGAGGTCAATTGCATCGCCCGCATCGCCAGGGACATCCTCGGCATTGAAATCGGTGGGCGGGGCAGGGGCTTCGGCTCCCTGTGCGGATGCGATCAGCGAGAAGAGCATCAGCAGCGGAATCATCGTCTGTTTCATGAGACTGGTATGCGGTGAATTTATCATGGTTTATCCTTCGATGAGTTCCACATTGGCACGTGGCACGATCACTTTTTCACCTGAATGCAGAATGACTTCGAGGACCCGCGACTGGGAGCCGGATTCGAGTGTTCTCAGTTCGGTCGGCATCTCGCCGACTTCCCCCAGCAGACCAAAATAGGGGTCGCGAATAATACGCACCGGGACGCCGGTTTCCAGCAGACCGGAAGTGACTTCTGTTTCTTCCGGGGAGGTGGCTGCTGTCATCGTTTCATCCAGCGGGATGACGATTTCAGGTCGCAGGACACCCGCCCGAATCTGAGTCGTCCCATTGACGGCCGCTTCAGCGCCTTCCCGTTCCTTGAGCAGGTTGAAGGTCCGCTCGGCCATCGCGATGTCTCCAAAACCTTCGGTAATGATCAATGTCGTGCCGATGTGCTCAGAACCTGTGACCGCCACGCCCAGGTCGTAGCCCAGAATTTCTTTCAGATCCTCGTCGTCCATTCCTCCGGAAACAATGGCCGCAACGCCAAGTTCGATACCGCGTTTCACGGCAGGACCCGTCATGCGGGCACCGCCAATCACGATTTTGCCCTGCATCGATTCATCCAGCAGCTCTTCTGTCAGTGGCTGGTCCTTTGACTGACAGGCGAACTGAATGGTCCCGTAGGTTTCGCCGCCGATTCCCAGAATTCCCTGCAGGAACGTTACCTCGGATTCAATGACGACTCCCTGTTCGGGGATGACCTCTTTGACGGTTCCCGCCTGATAGGCCTGCACCTGAATTGGCAGCGGTGCGCCACGGAGAATCACCTGTCCGGTGACGTGCGATATCGATTCGATCGTCCCTGCGGTCTTGGCTTTCGTTTCGGATTTGAAGAAACCGAAGATCCCTTTGCTGCGTGCCAGCAGGTCGCCCACCTGGACTTCGTCCCCTTCCTTGAAGAGCATGCAGGCGGGAACTTCCGAGGGAGCGACGGAAATCTGGTTGGCGATATTGATCGGTGTGACATCGCCGGGCATGAAAGTCTGGGCGACGATCTGCTGCGCAGTCACCTGTTCTCCAACCTGCACCAGCACATCGCCGGGGATGGGGAGAATCCGCCGACTGGAGTGCAGCGTGCGCCGTCGTACCTGTAATCCGGGTGAATATGCCTGTGTCATGGTGTTAGTTCTCGAATGACTTCCGGGTAAAGTTTCAGTTCCTCGACCCAGCTGTTGAGTTCAGCCAGATGCCGCGATTCATCTGTGGGGACCATGAGCGGTCTGCCTCGGGCATCCAGGACCAGCCCGACAGTTCCACCCCGCGCTTTGAATTCCACCCGTTTACCGGAGCCCTCTCCGAAATCATATCCACGGCGGGGCTCAACGGTCACGGTGGCCCATTCATCCTCTGCGAGCGGGAACAGCAGCATGTCACCGCAGAGCATCTCGCCGGATTCATTGAGTGTTTCTCCGGTGATCTGATAACTGAAACAGGTTTTGCCCGCGCGATAAAATCCGCGGGGAGCGATGCAAGATCCCAGGTAAATCAGACAGTCGCGTTCAAAGACCTGCAGGGCTGCTGCCGGGTGAACCTGCGCCAGCACACCCAGATGAGGCATCATGAAGATGCTGTCTTTGGCCAGAACTGTCATGCCTTCCGGCTCAAAAGCGTCGATCATCATGGCGGCCGTCTGATGCATGTTCGGGGCATGCGAGAGGACGCCCCCCGATCCAACGAGCAGATTCAGCTTCATGTTATCGACGATGGACTGCCCACTGGTTGCCTGGCTGAAGGTATCGCCCACGGTGCGCTGCTGCTGGACCCCTTTGAGCGTTGTGGCGAATTCCTTGTGCTGGACGTAGGCGAGTCGGAGGGCTTCCCGGGCCACGGCCTGTTCAAAGACGAGTGCTTCCCGGGTCTGGGGAATGGTCGTGGGGCGAATCATCTTGTTCTTGATATGGTTCTGCAGTTCGCGCGGATCCATGTCCAGATGGACCCAGCGGAGGATCATCGGCAGCGTTGCGGAGGCACAGACGTTCGAGATGGAATAGCTCATCCCCAGGTTGGCGCTCACGGTGCGGTTGAAGGTCCCGTCAAACACGCTGAAGACGTCGGTCGTCGCGCCGCCGATGTCGACCCCCAGGGCGTTGATGCCCTGTCGCTCAGCGATCGTCTGCAGGATGTTACCGACGGCTCCGGGAGTGGGCATGATGGGCGCATCGGCCCAGGAGATCAGTTTGTTGTAACCGGGGGCATGTGCCATTACGTGTTCAAGAAAGAGGTCGTGAATGGCATCGCGAGCCGGGGCCAGGTTTTCTCTTTCCAGGACGGGGCGCACATTGGCCACGGACGTCAGCTTGACGTCTTCATCAAAGACGTCCTCGACCAGTTCGATGGCTTCCTGGTTGCCGGCATAGATGATGGGCATCTTGTAAGTGCCCCCAAAGCGGGGCTGTGGCTTGGCGGGAGCGATCAGTTCTGCCAGTTGGACGACATGTTTCTGTGTGCCCCCGTCAGTACCTCCCGCGAGCAGAATCATGTCGGGACGCAGTTCCCGGATCCGCTGGATCTGTTCGTGGGGGAGTCGTTTGTCATTAGAGCAGATCGTATCCATCACAATCGCACCGGCTCCGAGAGCCGCTCGCTTGGCACTGGCGGCTGACATTTCGCGGACGACGCCGGCGACCATCATCTGCAGACCACCACCGGCACTGGAAGTGGAGATATAGATGTCACAGCCGGTATCTCCCTGGGCGGGACGAATGATTTCATCATTCTCGTCGATCAGTTTGCGACCGGCGAGTTCGCCGACTTCGGTCACAGCATTGACGACTCCCACGGTGACGTCGGCTGCCGGCTCTTCGACGGTGGTGGGGGCTTCACCACGATAGGTCTGGCGATATTCGCCATTCACTTTTTCGATCAGGATCGCTTTGGTTGTCGTACTGCCGCAGTCCGTGGCGAGAATCACATTGATTTGGTCAGGATCAAGTTTTTTTTCTGCTGCAGAGTTCATCTGGTGACTCACCATCCGTGTAAGTATGAAATCAGGAAACGCCGAGATCGTGCAAAGTTATTTCTGGTCAGGAACCGTCCTCGGAACTGTGCTGGGGATTCAGGGGAGGTGGTTTCTCTGAGGTTGTTCCAGTCTTCTGGAGACTGTTTGATTCATTGCTGAGGGTTTCCAGCCGCTGGCATAGCCATTCGATCGAGCCTCGTTTTTCGAGGAATTCGGCAAAGAGTTTCTGGGAACGAGGTTCCACCAGGAATGAGAGAAACGGGGTGAAGAAGTGGATGGCCTGGGAGCCCACATAATTCAAAGGGCGGCAGGTTTCCAGGGAGAGGATGGCGAGGGTCACCATATCCCTGCGAACAATTTCGCGGCAGACACGGTCGGCAATTTCCTGCTGCTCTGCTGTGGGAGCGAAATCTTCCGGTCGTTCTATCGCGAACGCGTTCGCGAGCCACTGTTTGATCATGACCATCCTAGCCCGAATCCCGGGTTCATCGAAACGACCGGCGGTATTGCTCAGCGGAGAGCAGTCCGTTGCTGCCGTGACTTTGAACGCGTTCTTATGATACCTGTTGTGGTGATTGATTGACGCAAGTTATTTGTCTGTTTGAGCTAAGTGTAACAATAGCAGGATTGTCAGCAAATGAAAATATTCTCTCCGCAGAAAAAACAATTCTGGATCAATCCCAGATCCCGGCAGTACAGGAAGTCGTTGATCGGAAGGAACACGGGAGCGTGAGATCGAGGAATTAATCGAGCTGAAATAACGTTTTCGCGTTATGGGTGGTGATCTCTGCCATTTCCTCAGGCGTTTTGTTGTGGAGTTCGGCCAGGCAGGCACAGGTGTGTTTGACGAACGCAGGTTCGTTCCGTTTGCCACGCTGAGGTACTGGAGCGAGATAGGGGGCATCGGTCTCGACAAGCAGACGATTGAGGGGAATCTGGCGTGCGGTTTCGCGGAGCTCGTCATTCTTTTTGAATGTCAGCATGCCGGCAAAGGAGATGTACATGCCAAGATCAAGGCAGGCAGCTGCGGTTTCAGGAGTACCACAGAAAGAGTGCATGAGCCCTTTGAAGGGGGCCTGTTGTGCTTCCGTCTGCAGGAGTTCTACGACATCGGCTTCCGCTTCCCGGCAATGAACGACAAAGGGGAGATCCCGTTCGCGGGAGAGTTGAATATGGCGGCTGAAGTAGTCTCGTTGCAGCTCGATGGGCGCGTAGTCCCAGTAGCGGTCCAGGCCGGTCTCGCCGATGCCGACGACTTTGTCTGCGGTTGAGAGTGTCAGAATGCGTTCCCAGTCTCCCGGCTTCATCTGGGCGACATAGTTGGGTTGAATTCCCACAACCGCATAGACCTGGGGAAAGGTCGCGGCCAGATCGACGGCCCGCTGGCTGCTGTCTGCAGTGGTGCCGATGGTCAGAATGGTTTGGACGCCTGCTTCCAGGGCACGTTCAACCGTTTCATCGCGGTCAGGGTGAAAGGCTTCCTCGTCGAGGTGGGCGTGAGTATCAAACAGGATCATGGCTGGTTCAGAATTCAGTTGGGAGCAGTGATTGGTTTCTTCGGGGGAGATACTTTGCTGGCGTCCGTGGCAAAATTGATGGACTGAAATCCGGCTGCCAGGCAGGTATCGTATGTTCGAATCATTTCACCCAGCGGGACATCTTCGTTGATGTCCAGGATCACCGGGATTTCCGGGGCAAGCGCAGCCAGTTCAGTCAGAGTCTGTTTTAACTGGTCGAACTGAGCATACTCGCGATCATTTAATTCTACAATGGTCTGGTCGTCCCGGCGTTTGAGTTTTAACCAGACTTCTCCCAATGGTTTTTCCTGCGGAACGGTTTCCGTCGATTCGATACTGCCCGTAGCCAGTTCAGTCGGCAGTAGAAATTCGCGGATCTGATTGGCTGAGGCACTGATGAAGAAAATCAGCAGCAGAAACACCACGTCGATCATCGGCGTCATGGTGGCCTGATCCTGGATATCGGAGCGATCGTGATGGTGTGAGGGGATTTTCATAACGCTGATAATCAGTCATTCAGTACGGCAAACTGCACATTCGAGATCCCGGCGCGGGCACAACTGATGAGGACCCGCTCCACAATGCGATAAGGGATATGGCGATCGCCGCGAATACGTATTTCGGTCTCTCTCCGCTTATTTTCATCCAGTGAGATCAACTGCGCGTCCAGTTCCTCCGGTGTGATCTCATTCCCCCGCAGGTGCAGTTTTTCATCCGGCGTAATTGTCACAATAATCCGCCGGGGCACTTCATCCGGTTCGGTTTCGTGCTCAGATGCTTCGGGCAGTTCGACGGCTTCGAGTTTTTCGTTTTGGGTTAAATGTGTGGCAGCCAGAAAGAAGACGACCAGCAAAAAGACAATGTCGATCAGAGGTGTGATATTAAATCGAATGCCGGCCTGGCGGGGACGCGTGGGGATTCTCACGGTTCCTGGCCTCCCGGAGGGGGCGCCGGTCGAGTTCCCTGCTGGTTAGCCATCCGCTGGGCCAGTTCCTCTTCCGCCCGTTTCCGGGGTTGCTTGGGAACCTGTCGGTTGCCCAGGACGGTGGCATGTTTGAAGTCGGCAAACACGTGTTCTGCCAGCAGGGAAGACTGGGCGACCAGTTCATCGATCCGGTTCCGGAAAAAGGCAAAGCTGGCCAGCGCGGGAACGGTGACACTCAAACCGAACAGGGTCGTGATAAGTGCCTTAGAGATCCCGGGAGCGAGTTCGGCGACATCGGGGTTGGCTTTCGCGGTGAATTCCGAGAAGGCCAGGATCATCCCCCAGACGGTTCCCAGCAGACCCAGCATAGGGGAAAGGGTGCCGATCACGGAGAGATATTCAATTTTACGATTCAGACGGGCGGACTGCTGCATCGCTGCATCTTCCATTGCTTTCTCGACCGCTCCGTAGCCCATCTGAACTTCAGACAGTCCTGCGGAGAGGATATACGAGAGAAAGCTGGGATTAGACTTACAAACGGAGTCGGCACTGCGGTACTGCTGCTGCGCGATCAAAGAGTGCACTTCCTCCGCCAGCCCAGGCGGCATCAGGGCGTTACTGCGGATACTGATGAGGTGTTCGACAATCAGGGCGACCATCGCAATGCTGAGGACGGCGATGATGATGCCAATGGTGCCGGCATCGTCGACCAGTTGCCGCAGGTCCACTTTCGACATGCCTGAAGCACCAGCCTCGCCTGGATCATCTGCAGCGAGACAGAGTGTGGGGGCGATCAGACTGAAGCAGCAGAGCAGGCAGTAGATTGCGATTTTCCTCAGAGGTGATTTGCTTCGATCCATCAAAATAGTTTCTTTTCCAGATTGGATTCTTAAAATCAGAATGGTGTTTGTTGTGATCAGTTTTTCTGACCGGCTTCCTGTAACAGCTGGTTGATCATCTGCTCTGCCATTTGTCGGGCCGGGGTATCAGGGTAACGGGCTGCCGTTTCCTGGTAAAGCCGGAGGGCATTGGCTGACTGTCCCATGCCCCGCAGTGAATCAGCGGCTTTGAGACTGGCTTCTGCAGACAGTAGAGGATTGGCAGGGTAAGCCAGTGGCACCCAGAGGTACCAGGCAACTGCTTCCCCGTGACGGTCGAGCAGGGCATAGCCTGCACCGAGCAGAAAGCAGGGGCCACCCCGCAAATGTTCGGGGATCAGTTTTAAATTACGTTCCCAGCGCTGCAGTTCCAGCAGGCTGATGTCACCCTCGCGTAAACGGAGCCGCCAGAGCTGCGCTCGTGCCAGTTGCTGGATGTTGCGATTCGTACTGGTGGCCAGTGAACGCAGTGCTGCTTCGGACTGTGCCGCATAATCGGGGGCGGTGAGCAGAATGCTGGCGCCGAGCAGTTGCCGAACTTCGTTCTGGTCCGTCAACCAGCTCCGTGCCGCACCCCGGGCTGGCGACAGGCTTTCCTTGATCGACCAGTCGAGTGGGATCAGATCAAAGTAGCGGGCGTCTGGTTCATGCTGCACCATGGTCTGGAAGCGAATCGCTGCCTTGACAATGTCGCCCTGGTTTAAAGCGGCTTTGACCATCTGTGCCAGAATTTCCCGTCGTACCCAGGCGCGGGTTTCAATGTTCAGGGCTTCGTTAAAGGATTCCGTGGCCTTGGCATATTCTCCCTGGTACATCTGCTCCAGTCCACGTTGGTGAGATTCCGTCTGGGGAGTGTGCACCTTGACGATTTCAGAACCGGGATACGTCCGGACCGTGCCGCTGGGCAGCAGCTTGACTTTGATTTCTGATTGAGTGAAATCAAGAATGGTGCAGGGGAGTGTCGCCTGACCGACGTGATGATCGGGGCGTACTTCGATCTTGTCCTGCGCAGTGGCATACGTTGTATACCCGCTCAGGCAGACAACGCACAGGATCATGATCAGGAATTGACTCTTCATCAATTTTGGATCTCGGATGTTTCGATTACTCCGCAGCTGTGGGAGTAACCTGGTCTGGGGGAGTCGCTTCCGACTCGGAATTCTGGGACTTTGGTTCTTTGGTCAGGAACCAGGAGAACAGCATCAGGATGGCTCCGCCCGTAATGGCCATGTCGGCGACATTGAAAATACCGGTGCGCAGCGGTCCGATGCCAATATTCAGGAAGTCAATCACAATGCCATTGAGAAAGACTCGATCGATCAGGTTGCCGATGCCCCCTGCGAGCAGCAGTGAGAGGGCGATGAACTGCACCAGCGGCATCTGCCAGCGAAACAGCAGCATGCTGGCGACGATCAACAGAAACGCGGCGTTGGCGACGACCAGCAGGAAAAATCGGACTGGTTTGGACAGTCGGCTTCCGACACTCAGGAACGCCCCGGTGTTTTCTGCATATTCCATGCGGAGGGCATTATTGAAGTAAGTGATGGGAGGCTCGAATTTGAGCTTTTCGACCGCGATCTGTTTGGTGAACTGATCACAGCCGACGCAAAAGATCAGGCAGATCAGGAGCAGTGTGTAACGGGTCGCTTTGGAAACCGTGGCGGACATGCAGCAGCAACTTTCTCAGAGGACAGATAGAACAATGGGAATTCAGCAGATTCGAAATGCTGCGTCCCTAACGTTTAATGATAAATTTACGGACATTGTAGTAGCGGTAACTGCCCCGATTCTGCCGCGCGAGTTTATCCAGGGAATTCCCCTCTTTGACAGGAAATCCCTCACCAAATTCGATGCAGTGAATCTTCGCCTTACCGCCATTCAGACGACGAACTTCATCCAGATCCGCGCTGGATAACTGTGGATGTTTCGCATCCGTGAGAAAGAATATGACATCTGGATGAAAACTTAAAGCTCTCTTTAGGGCGGGCAGGTGATCTGTGCCCCCGTCGGGTTCGACACTCTGGATGAACTGGCGGGCCAGAGTGCGGTTGATATCCGTGGCATAGGGCATTTCTGATTCTTTACCCCGGTATTTCATCGCCCGAGTGACCGTATTATAGAAGATGATCTGAAACTGCTGATGATGGTTCAAACCTGCCAGGCTGGCGATCAGTTCGGAGCGGGCCTTGCGGATTGGGGCTCCCTGAGGCGCGGCCATACTGCCCGAGCAGTCCAGCACGAAGACAAACCGTTTCCCGGAGTCGACGGCATCAAAAAAGTTGACTTTTCCCGACCCCATCACGGGGGGAGCGAGGGCGGCAGCGGGAGACATGACCAGATCGCTGGTCGGATCGGCGGTCGGCGAACTGGGAAGGCTGGGGGACTGAACCGGACCTGCGCCCAGCAATTTGGTATTCAATTCGGGTAATTGCGGATCAACGGGCGGTTTCTGATCCATGACCTCCGGAACCTGTTGCGACAGAGGTGTCGTCTGATTTTCTACCGTTTCCTGGGGTTCCTGATCGGCGTCTTCCTGCTTATCTGCATCGGGGGACTGCTTGACATAAATGCCGACACTGCGGAGCTCCCCTTCATCTCCGCCGGTCTGTCCGCTGTCGCAGCGATTGAGGCTGGAAATCAGGATCAGCAGGATCAGCGAATGAATGGCCAGGGAAGCTGCCCAACTCGGAACCACCAGCAGAGGTGAATTTTTCTGCCACCGGGAAGAACGCTGTTCAAGTTCTGTAAATACAGCCGGCATGAAGTGTGGTCCGCAGGTTAAATGAGGCTTCCTGAAGGAGACGAATAGTTAGGGTCGTTTTAAGTGTATGTAATATATGAGGTTATGTGTAGGGGTGAATTGCAGAACTCTGTTGAGCCGATTTGGGAAGCGAAATCGAGCCGAAGCCCTGCTCTTTCTCTTACGTATTTATTGGGATAACTGTTTAAGGTATTGATTCGTAATATCGACCGGAAAGACGCCATCAGGCGGCTCATACGCAAATTGAGTTGCTGCGATGGGGGCATTCAGCGTGACCTTGCTGAAATTCAGCGTGACCATGCTTTCCAGCGAATCCTGGTTCTTTTTCAGATAAACAATCCGACGCGGGAAGAGGGTTTCCTGATCGAGATAAATTCTGACGGCATCGGGAACATAGGCGGGCAGCTGAGCCGGCGCCGCAGGATCACCTCCTTTAAACTGGGCCAGAAACCCTTCTTTCCAGGTCCCGTTCAGGACAGTCAGTGTTTTTCCGCTGATCGTTCTTTCGCCAACACTTTCAAACTGCATATTCTTCTGAATCGCAGCCAGCAGGCTGGGCAGGCCGCCCAGTCCAAGTTCGGCTACCAGTAAATTCGGCTGTGAATTGGGATTCAGCTGGGCCTGTTTCAGGATCGCCTGTACATCACGACGAGTGACTCGTGAGGTGCCTTTGATGTTATGCTCGGTCCAGAGCACCTGCCCGTCACAGATTTCACGCAGGGTTCCGACCGGTTCACCATTCTCTTTTTTGCCTTGTACCTGGAATTCCAGACGCAGCTTCAGATCTTTCCCCTGCAGGTATTTGCCCTGAATGACAAATGGTTTGGGGCCGATTTCGACGGTTTCCGTGATTTCTGCCTGAATGGAGCTGTAAGCCCGCAGCTTTTCTCGCGACTTTTTGAGCAGCGCCTCCGCGTAAGCCGGATTTTTTTTCAAATTACTTTCCGGTGCAGGGGCACTCTCTGAGGACTTGTCGGCACCCTCTGCAGGATCAGCCAGGGCAAGCATCGACTGTGCCTCCGTCGCTGTATCCTTTTTGCCTGCAGCGGCTTGTGATAACTGTTCCCTGGGGAAAAAGTTGTAGAGTCCTGCCAGTAACAGGAGGCCGGTCATGAAAGTTAAATTGCGTAACATGTTCTAATTGTTCGGAAAAAATCGAATTTATCAAAGAATCAGACCACTTCAGTCCGAAAACAGATGTATGAGGTCATCCATGTACCTCTAGCTGGCTGGAGTATGCAGCCAGCAGGCCGTATAGCTCAAAGTGATTCGTTGAAATACAGGGCAATTTGTATTTTAACGGAAATTCGGGCTTGGGGTCGACCTGAAAACTGAGTCTTTTTTGAACCGAACGTCGACCGTTCCAGATTCCCAGGGATCGACGTCTTAGTTTGCGATGGACGGTTCTTCACTTAACTAGTCGCATTATTCGTCGTGGGGTATTCGAACAAGGGGTCATGATGAAGTACTACTTCCTGGCTTTAGGTACATTGGTCGTTGTCTGTGTTGGCTGTGCAGCCGACGGACAACAGGTAATCAACAAGGGTGAGTATGTGGCTCCACCCGCTGCCATGATGCAGCGGCCAGGGCCAATGGTGGATGGACCCGGTCCCGGCGTGTTGCCGATGCTGGCACCACCACCGGCAAGTGCATTCGCTGCACGGACATCACAGATTCGATTTGTGGGTCCCGCGGGCATGAAAGTGGGCTGGCAGGTTGCGGAAGGTTATGCCGAAAACCAGATCACCGCTCCTGGCCGTTACAACTTTAACCAGGGGGCAACCTACCGGTTAAAGCTGTCACACATTCCAGGCCGCGCAATTCCGGCACTGTATCCTTCACTGCAGGTTTATCCGTCGCATCCGACGACCGATGCTTACCTGTCACACAACAGCATTCCTCTGGAAATCACTCCGGAAGATCTGGATCAGGTGGAAAGCAACAACTTTGTCACCAAAGTCATCTACCTGCCGGATGAAAAATTCCAGGAACTGGCCATCGCTGGTGTTGAAACTCTGGTTTCTACCCGCCTGGATCCCGGTGTCGACCCGGTTGCAGAAGCAGATCGTCGTGGAACGATCATGGCTGTCCTGCGAATGGGTAACATGGATCTCGAAATGCCTTCTGGTGATGGTGGAAACGAAACGGTCTCACAAGTCTCTTACGATGGTGACGCCGGAGCTCACATGGCTCCGATGCCGATCCCCGGAGAAACGATTGGTGTGACTTCCGGTGTCCCGGTTCCGACCATGGTCGGAGGAATGGGAGCACCTGGTCAGCCGGCTTACAACCCGATTGCAGGTATGGGACCGACTCCCGCCTGGGGCATGCCGATGACCGGTACACCGATTGGACTGCCCGGACCTCCTCACATTCCTCTGGGGGGACCTGCCAGCCTCAAGTCTTACACTATCAGAAACACATCAAAAACCCACCTGCCGAAACCGGTGGATCACTTCCTGGTCGACGTCAATCAGAATCCGGCACCCAGCCTGCCGAAGCCTGTCAAGTACGTTCAGTACTCAGAAAGTCATCCGGTTCACGCACCAGGTCAGGTGTCCTATCCTCGTACGATGGCACCCGGCTCGGGATATTAAAAGACTCAGGACCCACGCAGCACTCCCTGTCGCCTGCAGGGAGTGCTGCCCCTTGTCTTTATCAACGCAATTCTACTCCATCTGAATCCTCTCCTGCTTTGCAATCGTCTTGATTTTTCTCCTGTCATCCTTTCGGACATTTGATTGTAGAAAATTTCTGTTATGACCAGCTTCATTCGACAAAACCGATCACGCTTATTAACCATGTCGTTAATGACCATGATCGTTTTTGCCATGGACCTCTCTGCGGCCTGGTCGCAGCAGATGATTGGCGGACGGAAATACAATGTGGGGAACCGGTTCTACCATCCCCTCAACCAGCGCACGCCTCCCGGGGTTGCCGGCCAGTGGGCCGCTCTCTCCGGACAGGTTCAGGAAGGCTACGTTCAGCCGATGCGTGTGGCTCTGCCTTCTAAAGGAACCGTGACATTCTACGTCAATGGTCCCGGGCAGACGATTCAGAAAGCGGCACCAGCACCGATCGGCTTTGCGGTCGGCTATGTGTATCGCGTCAAGATCAGCGACATGCCCGAATTTCCGGGTGTCGAACTCTACCCGACGATTGAACTCATCGATCGTCTGCATCCGCCAGCTGGATTAGCCGAACAATACCCGGTTCCCGTCACTATTACTGAAGAAGATATCGAACTGGTCCTGTCCGGCAGAATGGTCTCCAAGGTGGTTTACCTGGAACGCCCCCAGACTGCTGTCCCGACCACTTATGATAAACAGCCTACCCAATCAATTTCGGCTCAGAAAAATCTGATCGCCGAAGCGGATCTGTTAGGTCGTCCGATGTTGATCCTAAGAATTGGTGGCCGCCTGCCATCCACGCGCGGAGAAGATCCAGCGTTTTATGGAAGTGCTCCTGTCGTGGAGTTACAGGCACCGGCAAACAAAAACTGAGACTGGTGTAAGTTAAGGAAATCCCGTGTTGAATCTGTCGTACCGAAAATTGAAAGGAGCATCGCGAACGCAGCGTGTCTGCTCTGCGGCGGCGATGTTACTGCTGAGTATCAGTAGCGGGTGTTCCAGTCTGTCCCCGGTCGCGTTGAATCTGCCCTGGGACAAACAGACTCCACCACCCGTGGAAGAACAGACTCCCGCGATTCAGCATGCCGACTTCGATGGCAGCGTCGGTGCAGCCCGTCTCGCCGCTCCCGCGCGACAGCCCGTTCCCGCGTCTCTGGTTCAACAGGTTGCCTATCAGCAGCCGATGCCGGCCTGTCCTCCGCGTCCCAATTACTGTGAGTTTTCACCTGCGGAAAGTCGCGATTATACCTTACCCGCCGGCAGTGATCCGGAGATGGTGAGGATGTACCCGGATGAATATCTGTTCGACGGGGGCGATCGCGAAAACCCGGTCCACTACGATGACTACAGCCGCCTGGGACTCGATACCGAAGATACTGTCGTCGAATACCAGACACATAAAGGTAATCACGAAGTCAAGAAATCCAATCGGGTGGCTGTTTACGCGCCCCGTTTCGCCGCGATTCGTTCCGCGAGTTCTCCCCTGTCGGGAACATCAGTCGATACCCTCGCGACTACGGAAGACACCGTACATGGTGTCGGCGTCGAGGCACGCACCGTTATATCCCAGCACAAACAGCGTGAGCAGCTGGAAGGCATTCGCATGCGGTCCCGTGCCAGTGGCGTGGAGACCGAACAGCTGCAGGGATCCGTCGGACAGTCGGCCATCCTGGGCGGACATACCAAGCTGACCAATCTCTACCAGGATACCGGAACCGAAACCACCGGCCAGTTTGAACAGTCCGATGAAGCACGCATCGCTTACCAGATTCAGGCAGCTGCGATCTGGTCTCGCTCTCAGTTTCCTGTGATTGCGATTCGCTCACAGTCGGCTCATTCTTCCAAGAGTGCACTCAAGCCGGAAGAGTATGTGGGCATCGAAGACAAGCGTAAAACAGAAGGTAATCTGAAACTGGTCAAACTGGCGGATAAGAAAAATGCCCAGCCGGGTGACGAGATCTTATTCACCATCAAGTACGAAAACATTGGTGACTTCGATGTTGAAGGCATCAAGATTGTCGACAACCTGACGCCGCGTCTGGAATACATCGAAGACAGTGCCACTTCAGACCGCAAAGGCCGGCTCGTGGTGGAAGACAACCAGGAAGGCAGCCTGATCCTGACCTTCGAAGTAGATGAAACCGTGAAAGGTCATACGGGTGGCGTCGTCACCTTCAAGGCACGCGTTCGTTAACAGGGACAATAACCAGAACACTTTGTGGATTCCCGCGAATCCTAAGCCCGCGATGCAGTTTGCAGAGCGGGCTTTTTTTGTGCCGTGTTTTGGAGATCCATGCCGATTTACAGAGCAGAATCTGCATCTCCCACAGGCAGAAGAATTTAGGAACAATGTTTCAAAATAAAACAAAGTGAGGTATTTTACTGCACCTGTTTCGATCACCGTCTCTTCATGATAGCTTAAAATGATGCTGGATGATTGTTGTAAGTTTTTATTTATCAATTTGTTACGATTCAAATGCTCTCGGAGGCAATCTGGTCTGCAGCGGGAAATATTCGGGTGTTCTTATTGGCACGTGAATTGCCAGATATTTCTGTGTCAAACATCTGAAACGCAAAGCAGTCCGCGGGACTACGTTGTTCTCTTTTTTATTTTTTTCTCTGCCGCGTTTCCTGACCCTTTCAAAAGGATGAGTACAAGATGACGGTTCAACAGGGAGGCATTCTCCAGGTTTACCACGCCGGTCCACTCTGTGTGGCCGGGTTTGGCGGGAAGGATATCTTAGATACGTTCAGTGTCAAAGATATTCGAGATGAATTGCTGGAACTGGTCAAAGAAAATCAGTGTGAGACACTGGCCATCGATTTGACCGGCGTGACGCTGATTCCGAGTGGCATGCTCGGCTTGCTGGCTTCCATGCGTGATCTGAAGATTGACATTCATTTGTATAACCCTTCGGATGATATTCGGGAAGTTCTGGAAATCACCAGATTAAATCAGTTCATGCATCTGCATGACGTCGAAATTCCTTACTGATTTCCTGCCACTACTGGTTATTTCAGGCGAAGGTCGAACTGATTCGGCCTTCGCTTTTTTTATGGACCACTCGGACTGTTCAGCGAGCGTGTCATTGAACTTCTCTAACACATGCATCACGAACTCACATTTGTCTCCAGTTCTGCATAAATTGAACTTGATCCCCTCTCGCCGATTCGTACAACTCCTGGTTATGCGTCGCGCGCGAGCACGCTTATTTTCGATAGTGAATCTGCCGCGCTGGTTCCAGACAGTCACTGGAACATCCCCCGATTTTTCCAGTTTTTCACCTGCTCTTCCTGCATATCTTCTCTCTGTTCCGTGCCGTTTTTTTCCAGTTTGAACCACTTTCGGTCACTCCTCTCCCGCTTAGCACCGCATAAATCCGTTTCTGGCACGCATCCCCGCAGAACTCCTCTTGACCCCCGCGCGCCCTTCTGCATGATCTCTATTCTCAGAGGCAACCAGACAGCTGCTTCCCATGACCCAATTCGAAATAAAAAATTGAGCGCCGTGCCGCTCAGAAAAAAATGTAGGGGAGGACCCATGTGTCCTCCCGCCTGGCGACAATGAATCCAATGCAGAATCTGAAGGACTCCCTGATGACCTGATAACCCAGACGGGTGCCATCCATGAGGAAGCTTCTGTCAAGACCGTAGTGAGAAGAACGCGGAATTATCCAACCATCCATCCGGCATCACTCGCCTTGGCGAGGCGCCACAAGACAAATTACGGTGACTCCCATTCACAGTTACGGCATCACAGTGTGCCATGGCACCCGTCGGGATGTCACCTGAATCCCACTTTCGATCTCAACGTGAAACTTAAGTCCGACACAACTCTTTGAATTTACTTATCGAAACTGCAGTCGCTCAGACTGCCAGGCTCCGTTCTTTCCACAAGGTTCCATTTTTCAACATGGACCACATCACACGCACCAGGTAATGCGATGTGGCTACAATCGCAATCTTTTTCCTGTCTTTTTCCTGTCGATGAATCCGCTCATAATAGGCT
Source organism: Gimesia panareensis (assembly GCF_007748155.1). Taxonomy (GTDB): domain Bacteria; phylum Planctomycetota; class Planctomycetia; order Planctomycetales; family Planctomycetaceae; genus Gimesia; species Gimesia panareensis. Next base: position 5,259,692 of record NZ_CP037421.1, on the reverse strand, counting down.
TTAATCGTCGGTGAATATCGAATCCCCTGCCAAACTGCTTCGGTAACCAGGTGCCGGACCTCTGCACATCCTTCGCGCGTGATATGCCCCAGTCGATTAGTACTCCCTGACTGATCCTGGATCGGGATCAGACCGAAGTAGGCCCCCACTTTCTTACTGTTGGCAAATCGATGCGGGTCATCCACAAAGGCCACGAATGCCTCAGCAGTGCGTAAGCCGATGCCGGGGATACTCTGCAATTGCTGCACGGCAATGTTCTCTTTCGAATAGCGGGCCAGTTCCGTTTCAACCAGCCTGGTTTGCCTCGTCAGTGTTTCGATCTCTTCTACCAGCATGTCCCGTTTCAGATTTTGCATCGGCTGTTTCAGATCTTTCTGTTTTAGCCATTCCATCCCCCGTATGGTCCAGAGACCAAACTCTTTGGGAACCCTGCAACCAACACTTCTCAGAAGCGAGCGAATTCCATTTTTAGCCCGGGTCCGTTTCTGAATCAGTTTGCCTCGGAATGTAATCAACTCTCTCCAGGCCCGCACGTCTGCAGTCGGGACATGAACGGTCGGAACTTCATCGAGAAACAACAGTTTGGCCAGTTTCTCTGCGTCCGCACGATCATTCTTTTGTTTGGAACGAAAAATCAGTTTCAACAGTCCTGGATGGGCCACGGCAACACGAGAAGCAATCTTACTCAGAGCTTCAAAGTAGATGCCATAACCGGTACTGGCTTCAAAACAGACTTCGCATCGTCCTTGCAGGTTCATCAGAAATTTAATCACATCATCCAGGCATGGCAGCTGACACCGCTGCAGCAGCTTACCATGCTTATTAAGTACACAAATCGTAATATGCTTGACATGCACATCCAAACCAACATACAACATCATTGCCTCCGGAGGTGAGATTTCGTGAAACAGATTGTGAACGAACTTGTTCCACGATAATCGATCCGACGGAGGCTTCCTACATAGTTTCACAGTTGGCTTGTCCAACTGTGCTCAGATCAATGCGAAACTCCAACAGGCAAACCAGGTATCAGGTAAAACCATACTTCCTGCATTTATCTTACGCATCGGCACACAGCAGACGAGCTGAATACAGGATCTCATAGTGCACAGGCAACAGTACTAAATCTCTCTTAACTGTCCTTTCGTGCCTTTCGTGGTAGTCAGTCATTCATCTATTTCGTGGTGCAAACCGGGTAGGCCCGAATGTAATTCGGGCCGAACGCAGCGAGCAGGAGGTTGCAGTTCCCGCACGCAATTAATCACAGAGCAGCCCTATCAGAAAACTCGAGGCACCCACGCTTTACATTATCTGCTCTGCGACCTCCTGTTGCCTGCGGCAATACCGGATTCCATCCGGTATCACCCCTGTTTTCTCCAACACTTCCTCGATTATTTCGTGTCTTTCGTGCTTTTCGTGGTAGTCAACACTTCGAGAATTCCGTGGTTAAAAACAATCGCCTTCGAACCCAATTCATCAGGGACAAATCCCAGGTAACCGGGTATAGTAGTCTCATAGAGCCTCAGGAACCGTATGTCTGAGGCACTCCAGTTGCTAATTCCCCGTATTCGTTTCACAGCAGGATCTGAAAAGTCTGATGTCCCGAATTCATCCCGCGCGTTGGCAGACCGTAGAACAACTGGTCGATCAGTTTTGTGAATCCGCTCAGGTACCCGCCATCGCATTACAGGTTCTGACCAGTGAGACAACCAGTCACTATCGTCAGGGACGTCAACACATCAATGACCAGAATGGGGGCCTGCGTGAAGATGCGATCTTCCTGGTGGCGTCGATCACCAAGCCGATCGTCGTACTCGGCGTGCTCAAGCTGCTCGAACAGGGGGAACTGCTGCTCAATGATCGGGTGAAACAGTTTATCCCCGAATTCGGCTGTGCGGGTAAGCACGGGATCACAATTCGTCATCTGATGACGCACACTTCGGGACTGCCCGACATGCTGCCCAACAATCGGGAGCTCAGATCGGCACAGGCACCGCTGTCAGAATTCGTCAGGCAGATTTGTGAACTCGCTCCCGATGAACCCCCCGGCCGGATCGTGCAGTACCAGAGTACGGGAATCGCGATTCTGGGAGAGCTGATTCAGCGGATCACCGGAAAGTCGACTCCGCAGTATTTACAGGAAGAATTGTTTGCACCACTGAAAATGCACGACACGGCACTGGGAGTCCCACCTGAGTGGGAAAGCGGTGCTTCCCCCAAAGTAAACCGGATTGTCGAAGTGCGGATCCCCGCCGAACTGAATATCGAACCTCACTGGGACTGGAACAGTCCCTACTGGCGGGCCTTTGGCGCCCCCTGGGGCGGGCTGTTTACGACCCCCGCGGACCTGGGAAAACTGGTGCACATGCTGCAGCAGCAGGGACTGGCGCAGCAGCAGCGGCTGTTTTCCAGTCAGACAATCCAGGAAGCGACACGAGACCAACTCCCCGCGATTCCTGGACTGTCAGAAACGGCGCGACAGGGGAAAGGCTGGGGGCTGGGCTGGCAGATCGTGACGCGGGCCAAAAGTGACTATTACGGCGATCTGCTTTCGGATCAGGCATTCGGACATGGCGGCGCCACGGGAACCGTTCTCTGGATCGATCCCGAACGGGAAGCGGCTGCGATCATCCTGACGACGGAGCCCCAGGAACCGCAGGGCCGTTTTCTGGCCCGGCTGACCAATGCCATCGTGGCTGCCATTGAAGTCTGATATGAGATTCCAGTCGATCGGCTTTATTGTTGCTTTGCAGTTTTTGTTCCCGTTATAATCAGGTTCCTCAAAGCCAATGACGTATCTTTTCACCTGCATTCCTCAAATCCATTATTGACGATGAGCCCTGAAGCAGTCGGTATTCTGACACTGGTGGTCTATCTGTTGATCATCCTGGTGATCGTGATCTATCAGGCCGTGCACCTGCCCGATGGATGGCGTGCGTGGATTCTGTTCGCAATTGCCCGTGTCTATGCACCCGGGTTTTGGGGAATCAAACGCAACCGGCGCTGTCCGTTTCCCGGCGATTCTGCGGCCATTATCATCGCCAATCATCGGAGTCCCACCGATCCGATCATCCTCTGGTATAATTCGCACCTGGGAAACCCGGAGAAGAAAAAGCGGTGCATCAGTTTCCTGATGGCCCGGGAATACTATGAACGTCCGGGGCTGGTAGGTTGGATCGCCAGGGCCATGCATTCCATCCCCGTGGATCGGAATGGTCAGGACGTCGCACCGGTCCGGGAAGCATTACGCCATCTCAAACAGGGAAATCTGCTCGGTGTCTTTCCGGAAGGGGGTATTCAGGAAGGGCGCCCGATTACCCACGCGAATTCCGGGATCGCCTTTCTGGCGCTCCGCTCGCAGGCGCCGGTTTATCCGGTTTACATCAATAATTCTCCAGGCGGTGAAAGTATGGTAAAACCGTTTTATACTCCTGCCGATGCTTCTATTGTGTATGGCGATCCGATCGATCTGTCGGCCTACTACGACTGCAAGCATACCAGAGAGGTGCTGGAAGAAGTGACCACACTCATGATGTGGAAACTGGCTGAGCTGGGAGAGACCGAGTATCTCGGCGCGCCCCGTCCCGATCTGGATGAGCAACTCATCCAAATGCCAGCAGACTCTCGTCGCTCAGCGAAGTGAAGAACAGATCGGTCTCCTGTTGCAGCTGCGCACGACGCTGCAGTTCTTTCTGTAGTTGCGCTTCAGGAAGTCGGCGTGTTCCCGGCGACAGAGTTGCTTTGCGCAGTCCCGTGGTTTCATGCTGATGTTCCAGGATGTGCTCAAACTCGTGGGCGATGACTGTCAGCAGGTCGATCCGGAACGCAGCGAAAGAGTTCGCGTCCGCCTGCAGTTCAGTCAGCGTCGTGATCGAGAATTCACTGTGCTCCCAGGGAGTGGCATCAATAAACCAGCCCTGGCCGGCAGCGGTCACGTCGATTTGAATCTTGCCCGGACTCGACTGGGCCAGCAGGTTATCAGGGAGATCCACGATTTCAATCTCAGTCTCCTTGAGTAGTTGCACTTCCGTGGAAGCGCTCGATGCTGCATACGCCTGGATTACTGAGTTCGCGGTCTCGGTGGCGGCTGTCTTGGAAAGTGACGGAACGTTCTGTTGGTTCGGCTGTGGAGAAAATGCGGCGACCAGATTCTGAGTCGTCCAGGTTTCGGGATAGCCGGGATCGAAAATCAGTTCCGGGTGATTCGGTTTCGAAAGGCCGTAGTTTGCAGCCAGCAGAATCAGATCACGGAAATTCACGGTGCCTGACTGGTTGAAATCCATGGCCCAGGCGTAAGGGAGTGATGAATCTGCCGGGGTAGTATTATAAGTTGCAACAAACAGGACCAGGTCTTTGAAGTTGATTGCATCGTCATCATTGACATCATAGGGGACGGCCCAGAATTGGGTGGGGGGAACCAGAACCGACTCGACCTGGCTCGGCCTCTGATTGACCAGATCCACCATGGTTTGCCCCAGGGCAAAGCCTGCATCAGCGGGGCCGATTGACTGCGACTCGAAATCCAGGCTGACCTGATCGTCGGCTGTCGGAGCGAACTGGATGCGTGCGAGCAGCACAAACTGATCATCGCCGGCGTCGGTAATGAGCGTGCTGCCGCCGATCCCCTGAACCAGGCCGCTGGCATCGTCGATCAGGCCGGTCTGATTCTCTGTAAACGCCGGACCGAATTCGAGGACGGTCGCGGTCGTAAAAGCCGTGTTGTAACCCAGGTCGAAGGCAAAGGCGGCGACGCCGGTATCTGAGGCGTTGCTGACATGGGCCCAGACCTCTACCTGGAATGCTTCCCATTCGTTAAGGTTCTCGATGTGTGTGGGCAGCGCTGCCGTTTCCCCGTTGGGCGCGACTGGCGTGGGAGCCTGTACGACGCGCAGGTCCAACTGTGTCTGTAACAGGGGGGCAACCGTCAATTGAAAGGTCGTGCTGGCTTGCGAACCGGCCAGGTCGGTCGCGGTAACTTCGATATCAAAGCTGCCGGCATCGCCGCCGAGGGGAGCCCCGTTGAACGTTCCTGTCACAGGATTAAATGTCAACCAGTCGGGCAAGCTGCCGCCTCCAGAGAGAGTCGCCGAGAGTGTGAGCTGATCGCCGTCAACCATGTTGGCATCGGAGAAATAAGAAGTCACGTCCAGCGCAAAGAGCTCGGTTTCAAATAATGTCTGATCAGAGATAGGACTCGCCACAGGGGCGACATTGGTAAAATCGTTATCCAGAATCGTGATACTGGCAAACAGGGGCTCTCCCAGAAGATAGCCAGTGCCTTCCAGCAACTGCACGGCGACACTTTCATCCGGTTCATCGAGTGCATCATCGAGCACGTCAGCAAACAGGGTGACCGTTGCTTCATTGGCGGCAAAAGTGATTTCCCCACTCAGACTTTGAAAGTCCAGTCCCGGTGTTGCGGTGCCCGAGATCTGATAGTCCACCGTTAACGGCTGGTCGAGCTGTGTGGCACTGCGGGTGAAGGTGAATTCCAACTGGCTGCTATTGAGTTCCTCGACATTCAATACGGATGATTCCACTGTCACGGTCGGCAAGTCCGGGGCATTCACGTTATCACCCAGGAAAGAGAGGAGTTGCTGGTCGGTGGTCTGGGTTCGCAGATCAAGGCCTTGTAAATCGGGCGGAATTTCCGGCCGGTCGAACTGGATGAAATCGAAACCGGCGACCAGGTCCGGTTGAAAGTCCTCGAAAGGCGTCGGATCATAGCCCCCCGGATGCAGGGCGTTGTTATTCAGGTAGAAGGGATCATAGTCGTTGGCTTTGGTCCAGTCCGTGTAGGCGACCATGCCCACCTGGAGCGTGTCCGGCAGATCCGGACGGTGGTAGCGATTGTTCAAGCCCCAGTCTTCGCCGGGAATCTGGAACAGCGTATACACAGAGTCGCCAATGCGGGCGATCTGCAGGTTGATCACGGAATTGTCTCCCCGATTCTGAAGCACCAGGGGCGAACTGCTGTTACGCGTGGTTTTCGTCTCTGTTTGAAACTGGTTTCCTGAACTGCCCCAGCCCAGGGAGAAGAAGACATAGTTTTCTCCATTGTTGGTACCGTCATTCTGATGCGATCCCGGACTCCAGTCGACTTCCGGATTGGTGATGTCACGCGGCGTGCGGATCATCAGGCCTCCCAGGGAATACTGGGATCCGTTGGGAACGTCATCCAGATCGCTGTCGCCGATCTCGTCGCGGTCGGAGATATGGACCTGGGTCGTAACCACAAAATCGCCGGTGATTTCCTTATAGACCATGGGGCCCCGATAATCCTGGTACCAGACGGTGGTATACGGCATCAGCACCATTCTGCCGGGCTGGCTTTGATTGATATCCCAGGTTTCCAGCTGGTCTGAACTCCAACCTTCGGTCTGATAAATGCGCTGCCAGTCGGTCAGGGTAGCGGCGTTCTCGAAATCGTCACTCAAAGCGGTCAGATCGTCGGCTGCCAGTAATTGCCGGGTTTCCAGTATTTCCGTCTGGGCCAACATATTGGCATGTGTTGATTTCATCCGCTGGCGGGATTGGCGATCTGATCGCCTGGCTCTGTTTCTGTTAATCCTGGAGAGGAGACGTGACCAGAATGGGCGGTATGGCTGAGGCGGCATCGTTTTTACCTGTTTATGAAGCATTGAAACCGGATTGTGAAAGTGAGGGGAATCATCCCTCCCACAGTGATTCGTCAACCAGGCGGGATTGCGACAAAAGATCAGGGTTTTCTGCTGAAATTGGACTGATTGCCGGAGATTCTCCCGGGCCGATTCTGGATCTGTGGCAAAAAAGCAATAAGATGGGGGAAATCTTCCCGGATCTCCGAGAACATTTTTCCAGAATCGGTTGTCGAACAGGAGATTGTCTCAGGGACCGGGTTCCTGCCGCTGTTTCCAATCAGGCCTTATTTCAAAAGAAAGCATGTGATGCCCGCTTTAGGTGTGAATATTGACCACGTCGCCACCGTTCGTCAGGCTCGTCTAACCTTTGAACCGGACCCTGTCTGGGCGGCTGTGCTGGCGGAACTGGGCGGCGCGGATGGCATCACCCTGCATCTGCGTGAGGATCGGCGTCACATCCAGGATCACGATCTGTATACGATGAAAAAGACGGTGCAGGTCAAACTGAACCTGGAGATGGCTGCAGAGGATGAAATGACGGCGATCGCCCTGGAAGTGCGTCCGGATCAGGTTTCACTGGTCCCCGAAAAACGGGAAGAGCTGACAACAGAAGGGGGCCTGGATGTGATTGCCAATCTGGAGCGGGTCAAGCAATGTACGCATCAGCTCCAGCAGGTCGGTATCGAGGTCAGTCTGTTTATCGATCCCGATCCCGAGCAGATCGCAGCCGCAAAACAGGTGGGCGTGCATGCTGTCGAATTGCATACCGGCCGCTATGCCGATGCCACCTCGGCGGTTGAACAGCAGAAGGAATATGAGATCCTGCGGAAAGCCTCCGAGTTTACGGTCGAACAGGAACTGAAACTGCATATGGGACATGGCCTGACGTATCGGAATGTCTCGAAAATCGCCGCGATCCCCGACGTTTGTGAGTTGAATATCGGCCACAGCATCATTTCCCGGGCCGTGCTGGTCGGGATGGAACAGGCGGTCCGCGAGATGAAAGCGTTGATTACGGGTTAGGCGACGCGGAAGAATCTCAGTTATTTAATATCCTTAAGAATGGGGCTGGTTTCCCCCACGATGGCGCCTCAGGGTTTCTCGTCTCTGACTAATCCTCACAGCACGCGAATTTTATTTGATTGTCATGAGTTATGCGCTTTCGAATCCAAGCTGGATTTATGAGAGAAGTCGCGTCTGACAGTAGATTTCTCGGTTCTGATACGTTAAGGTGATTTTCAAACTGGCAGTCTGTGCCGTCTGAGGTTTCCGTCAACATCAGCTCCGGCAGCAGACTGTGCCTGAGGGTTTCGGTATGGTTGCGAACTCCTGCAATCGCTTTCTGTCCAGCCGATCTACTTTGATATCACGAAGATTTCAAGTTGCCCGAAAAAGTGAGTTTGCTGCGCTGAACTGTATTCAGGTCAGATGCAGATTCACGGCGAAAACGAGTAAAGAGAAAAGCGTTCTAAGATCTGAATCGTTCTGGTTTTAATTGAGTAGCTTTTGTTATGGAACGTGGCCTGGTCTTCGTTCTGTCGTCTTTGCTTGAACTTATTTTGGAAATGATCGGTTCTTCGCAGGACAGGGTATGGCGGACCTCTACACCTGCAGTATCACTCAGATTTTTAGAGGAGCAATTTGCGATGACTCCCAAGGATTTTTTTGCGTTTGCAGAAAAAAATGGCGCCAAGATGGTCGACTTAAAGTTCACCGACATCTTCGGCACCTGGCAGCATTGTTCGTACCCCATCAGTACCTGGGATGAAGGTACTTTCGAAGATGGCGTTGGTTTTGACGGATCTTCCATCCGTGGCTGGCAGACGATTGACAGTTCAGACATGCTGGCTGTTCCCGATCCTGCGACCGTACAGATGGATCCCTTCTTCAAGCTACCGACGGTCAGTGTTCTGGCTGACATCGTCGATCCGATTACCAAAGAAGACTACAATAAAGACCCGCGTGGCGTTGCCAAAAAAGGTCTGGCTTACCTGCAGCAGACCGGCCTGGCCGATTCCTGCTTCATCGGTCCTGAGCCCGAATTCTTCATTTTCGACGACGTACGTTACCTCTCCAATCAGCGGGGAGCCATGTACGAAATCGACTCTTCTGAAGCCGCCTGGAATACAGGTCGCTCTGAAGAAGGCAACCTGGGTCACAAAGTTGGTTATAAGGGTGGTTACTTCCCCGTAGCTCCCAGTGACACCTACGGCGACCTGCGTGCCGAAATGGTCGAAGAACTGCAGAAGGTCGGTATCGTTGTGGAAGCACACCACCACGAAGTGGCGACCGCCGGTCAGTGTGAGATCGACATGGAATTCTCGCCGCTGCTGCAGATGGCTGACCAGTTCATGTGGTACAAGTACATCATCAAGAACGTCGCCAAGCGGAACGGCAAAACCGTGACCTTCATGCCGAAGCCTGTCTTCGACGATAACGGTTCCGGGATGCACACTCACATCTCTCTCTGGAAAGATGGCAATACCCTGATGTACGGTGATGGCTATGCCGGACTGAGTGAATTCGCAATTCACGCCATCGGCGGGATCATCAAGCACGGTCGTGCTCTGATCGCTCTCTCCAACCCGACTGCCAACAGCTTCCATCGTCTGGTACCCGGCTTCGAAGCGCCCGTGACTCTGGCGATGAGCCAGCGGAACCGTTCTGCTTCCTGCCGTATTCCGATGTACTCCGGCAGCCCGAAAGCGAAACGTGTTGAGTTCCGTTGCCCCGATCCGACCGCCAACGGTTACCTGAGCTTCACCGCTCTGATGATGGCGATGATCGACGGCGTGCAGAACAAGATCGATCCGGGTGAACCGCTCGATCGTGACATCTACGACATGACTCCGGAAGAGCTGGCTGAAACCAACGTCGCTCCCAAGAACCTGGATGAAGCTCTGATCGCTCTGGAAGAAGATCACGAGTTCCTGACCGCCGGCGATGTCTTCAGCGAAGACCTGATCAACTCCTTCATCAACTACAAGCGGACTGAAGAGTTGGATCCGATTCGTTTACGCCCTCATCCTTACGAGTTCGATCTCTACTACAACGCATAAGCGTGTAGTTTAAGGATGCCGATAAACGGTAATTTGCTCGCAGCAGGCCATCTGGTTTGCTGCGAGTTTTTTTATGCGCAGAGACCGAATGTGCCATAATGGCATTTCCTAGGTGGTGGTGATTGGTGTCAATATGGCATATTCTGTGGTGTCGTTGCGGCATGGTTCTCAGTGTTTACCATTTTGTTATTCAGAATATGTATTTGATATTATAGGGCTTACGTCAAATTAGGTGTTGCTGTATGTCTAATTGGCATGCTGGATGCATGGAGGGAACTGTCAGCAAGTAAGTGGATCCGTCCGTCAGGATGCACAGAAAATACAATTTCGTTTCTTATCAGTTAAGGAGCAAAGCCATGTTAAGCACACGCACTCACAAACTCGGATTTCCTTTTTCATCCAACCTGCGTTCCGATCTGGACGATGCCTTCAGCCAGTTCTTTGGTAAGTCACTGTCCGGCTTCGAAGGGGCTTATTCACCCGTGTCTGTCTGGGAAGAAGACAGCAAATACCATGTGGCCCTGGATGTCCCCGGCATCACCAAAGAAGAACTTTCACTCGATATCCAGGACGGACATCTGATCCTGACCGGCGAGCGGAAAACCGTAGAAAACAGGGAATATCTGCACAACGAACGAAGCTACGGAAAATTCAAACGCGTCGTTCGACTGCCGGAATGGGTGGATCCCACCTCGGTGACGGCGACACTGGACTCCGGTGTCCTGACGGTAGTGCTGGCCAAGAAACCGGAAATGCAGCCCAAGCGAATTGAGATTCAGGACGTTTCCAAGTCTGAATAATCAGGCAGGGAGCGAGTCTCCTTAAAGACATGATTCGTTGCGATACCCCGATCGGCTTTGCGAAGTCGGTCGGGGTTTCTCATTGATACAGGCTCTCATTTCAGCGTACCACATTTCTTAACATTCATTCTGAACTGTCTATTTCCTGTGCAGGTTCGCCTATTTGCTAAGTTGGTTGCCGCACTTGATTATGAGGTCCTGGTAAAGATTAAATGGTTTTCAGGTCAATCCCTCAAATTACAGGGGCGAACAAACTTCAACTGTATAAGGAGTTATGTCAAAGGGGATCTTTTGATCTGTTACTGACCACCTCTGAACCGGCACGGCAATTGCGAAGTCAGATAAGCACGTTTGTTTTCAAATGCGCTACTACTCTTCAGCAGATGCCAACTACGATGAATTGTTCTGATGGTCAAATTGGAGTCGAAAAATAGAACGCCCGTTGTTCTGTAAATGACAGATCACTTTCCAAGACCCGATTCACACACTGACATTTTTCAGTGAGCGCGCGCTCCGGCATCTGAAGATTTCCCATGTGAGATTTGACTCACTCAAGTTCTAAATTCAAGGACCGAACACAATGTTACCAGGATATTTGATTGACATGGATGGTGTGATTTATCGGGGAACTGACCTGATTCAGGGAGCAGCTGAATTCATCAGTGAGCTCAAGAAACGTGACCTGCCATTTATCTTTCTGACCAATAACAGCCAGCGTACCCGCCGCGACGTCGTCACCAAACTCGGACGGATGGGAATTACCGTTGGTGAAGAGCATATCTTTACCTGTGCCATGGCCACCGCAAGGTTTCTGGCCCAGAGTAAACCCAATGGAACCGCCTTCGTGATCGGCGAAGGGGGACTCTTACACGCCCTGCATCGCAATGGATATTCCATCGTCGACCACGATCCGGACTACGTTGTGGTCGGTGAAGGCCGTATGGTCAATTTCGAAATGATCGAAGCCGCAGTCCGTATGATCGAAAACGGGGCGAAACTGATCGCCACCAACATGGATCCCAACTGCCCGACTCAGAATGGTCTGCGTCCCGGCTGTGGAGCCACTGTCGCCATGCTGGAAGCGGCCACCAAGAAAAAGGCCTTCAGTGTCGGCAAGCCAAGTCCGGTCATGATGCGGAGTGCCCGCCAGGAACTGGGGATCTCCTCCGCCCAGACCACCATGATCGGCGACACCATGGAGACCGACATCCTGGGAGGCGTCGAGATGGGCTACCGCTCCGTCCTGGTGCTCTCCGGCGGAACCGCGCTGTCGGACCTGAGCCAGTACGCCTATCAGCCCGATCTGGTCGTCGACAGTATTGCTGATCTGAACAAAGAAGAATTCTTCCAGCTGGATAATCACCGCTTTCCCCGGCGGGAACGGATTCTGGCCTGATTTTTCGACTGTCCAACCGGGTTTTGCCGTCAAACATGGGAAAAATCGCCCTGTTTGACGGAGACCCGCCGATGAGCGCATTGAGGTATTTCTGACGGTTCGCTACAATTCCTGAAAATTGTCCGCAAACAGGCGGTTTTCCCCTATTTTCAGGAATTGATACTGGCATCTCTTATCTGCCTTCTCCGCGTATTCCAGAGAGAAGGACAGCAGGAATACTTGAATGGCACGTCTGACTCAGGCCGATTTATCAGATCTCAACGAGTCGTTTGAAGAACGCACTCCCCTGGAGCTGATTCATTGGGCGCAGGAAATGTTTGGCACACGACTGGCAGCGTTATCATCGATGCAGCGTGCAGGGTGTGTGGTCGCGCATATGCTGAGTCAGTTGGAATCCGATATTCCGATTCTGTTCGTCGATACGGGCGTTCTGTTTCAGGAGACTCTGGAGACCCGGGATCGGATCATCAACGAGTATAACCTGAATATCGTCACCCTGATGCCTGAAAAAACGATGCAGGAACAAACCGAGGAACTGGGCGTCCTCTACCTGTCGGTCGAAGGCCAGGAAAAGTGCTGCGACATGCGGAAGACTCAGCCGCTGATGCAGGTCGCTGATCAGTATGACGCCCTGATCGGAAGTCTGCGCCGCGCCGACGGAGGCCAGCGGGCCAATGTACCGATCCTGGCAATCGACCCGGCCATGAACTGCCTGCGGGTGAATATCCTGGCCAGCCTCTCCAAGGAAGAATTTCAGGCATACCTCAAGGACAACCAGGTGATTACCAACCCGCTGCATCAGCAGGGCTATCCCACGATCGGCTGTAATCGCTGCACCACGCCCGTGATGGAAAGTGAGCCGAACCGCGCCGGTCGCTGGCGTCACCTGGGCCCCTGGTCGCAGTACTGCGGGATCAATCCAACCGACGTCACCGGGAAGCACGCTCCGTCCATCGATCTGCCCCAGGATCTGGTCGATCGTATTCTGGGACGCGAAACCGACTTCATGATCTGATCATTTGCCGGGAGGCTGTTGCGTCAGTTCCAGGTGCAGTTTGGTCGTGGAACTGGCCCACGCCGGGATAAAGCCGTCCGCTTCGCTTTTCTGGAAGAACGTTTTACGGCTGACACTGCTGTCACTGTACCCCAGCGTGAAGACGCTCGTGAATCCGTTATTCTGAATGCGGATCATTTCCCGCTCTCTGGCTTCGATCCAGTCGCCGGAATGTGCGAAGGCAGACTCCCAGAGCAGGCCGTCCGGGTTTCCGGGATGCCGGTGTTCCAGGTCGAGCCCCAGCACGACGATCTGGGCTGTCTCTCCCACGATGACCGATCTGCCAATCAGGTTCAGGCCGCGATTCTGCATGATGAACTTTTTTGGGGCGACTCGCTTGATGTCACGGATCAGATGAATCATGGCGGCCACACTTTTGGCGCGACGCGGAATAGACCATTCCGGCCGGTTGAGATACAGGTCGGCAGTGTCGACCGTATCCAGGAAGTGCGCCGGGCATGGCGCAGTGATTGAAGGTGAAAGTCCTTTATGGGACCTATCGGAGGTAACCATGAGCGAAAAGCAGTTGCACGAACCGACAACAGTGGCCGAGGTTACGGGTGGCGGTTTTGCCGTGAGGTCGTGTGAGATGGAAGCTTGTAGCGAACCGCAGCACCGAACGAAAGTGAATCTCCAAGCAGGCCTTCCGGTCTGGGCCAACGGGCTTCCATCCGTGACGCCCAATATCCGATCGTGGTCGGGGGGTAGTGGAGGCGGGAGCGGCGGGACATCACTGTGTCTTACCCCGGGAGATCTCGAACGATCCAGGCAATGCGTCGAAAGACCAACTGACCTGGTAGGCATGGGCGGAGGAAACAACCCCAAGCCGATGTCGATCGAGAAGTCGGATCATCTCGTAGTAGTGACGAAGCCGGGTAATGCTGGTGGAGCGAAGGGGATGACAAGTTGAAAAGTTCTGAATCACGTCAACTGAGATTCGTGTTTGCCGACAACTCGAAAGAGAGCGAGGCTGCCCCGAAAGCGGACGTATCTGCTGGACGGTCATACTTGCTGCATCAAGCGGATCACAATTTGACGAACGAAACAGACGCCCCGATAGAAGATCGCGATGCAAATCATGATCGTCTGTTGGAACGGGTGGCCTCGCTGTCGAATTTGGCACGAGCGCTACTATTTGTGGCACGTAACAAAGGTGCTGCCGGAGTCGATGGTGTATCGACCGAAGAAGTCGTGGAGGCAGCTCCCGATCTTCTGCCAGAGATTCGCCACGCTCTGATTTCGGGAACGTACATGCCAGGCGATATCCGTCGTGTTTGGATTCCCAAGCCTGGCGGAGGTGAGCGTGGACTGGGCATTCCCAATGTCATTGATCGGCTCGTTCAACAGGCGGTCTTGCTTCAGCTCGAACCGATCTTTGAACCAACCTTTCATGATAGCAGTCACGGGTTCCGCCGTTATCGCGGAGCCCAAACCGCCATTGCCGAAGCTAAAGGCTACTTCAATAAAGGATACGGCATTACAGTCGATATCGACTTGTCGAAGTTCTTTGATCGCGTCCACCATCAACGGCTACTCGGACGAATATCCCAGCGTGTCGAGGATGGTCGCGTGCTGAAGTTGGTTCATCGGATGCTCAAGGCAAAGGTGGTGATGCCAGATGGAACATGCGTGGTCAGCGAAGAAGGCACTCCGCAAGGGGGGCCACTTTCGCCGCTTCTGTCGAACATCGTTCTCGATGAACTCGACTGGGAGCTTACCCGTCGCGGCTTGAAATTTGTTCGATACGCAGATGATTTTAGCGTATTCGTGCGGACTAAACGGGCGGGAGATCGCGTAATGGCATCGGTGCAGCAATTCATCGAACGAAAACTTCGACTCGTGATCAACGAGGAAAAGAGTTCGGTGAGCGCCCCTTTTGATTTAACCTTCCTCGGTTTCCGGTTGCGGAAGGATTCAAAAGGGATAATGATGATTCTGATCTCGAATCGTACTGCCCGACGGATGAGCGTCCGAATCCGCGAGTTAACTCCTCGCAATTGGGGCGGCTCTTTCGACGCGTGCGTCGCTCGAGTGAACCGTTATCTCAACGGTTGGATCGGCTATTTTCGTTTATGTACTGGTGTAGGTTCGTTTTCGGGTTTCGACGCCCACATCCGTCGTCGGTTGCGGGCGATCTTAGTTCGCCAAAAGAAACGTCCTCGTCATCTGTTTCGTCACTTGTTACGTCGCGGCATTTCCCAGGGGCTGGCCTGGAAATCGGCCTACCGAATCCGTGGTCACTGGAAGCGTAGTGCAAGCTTCGGCATTCACAAAGCGTATGGAAACGCCTGGTTCGCTGAACGCCTGGTAAATCTGCAAATCCGCTGGCACGAGTTTCACCCCAAGGGGGCCAAGAAGCAACTCGAGTTGTTTTGAGGTAATCAGCTTGAAGAGCCGGATGTGGGCCCACAAGTCCGGTTCTGTGAGAGGCTCGGGGGAGAAATCCCCCGAGCCTACTCGACCAGGCCGTCAATCTTCCGGGCATACATTCGCTTGATCCGCTTCATCAGAAAACCGCGCCACTCGCCATAACTGACGTCGATGTGCGAGGACTGGAACCTCGGGTTTCTGTCAAATGCGATTTCGCTGAAGGGATGGCTGTGGGGGGACTGCTTGAGGTACTTCTCAAAGTTCTCTTTTTCCAGGTGGCCCAGTTCTCCAATACTCAGGTAGGCAATCACTTTCGCCTGCCGCTGATGGGCCGCTTTGATGATTTCGGCTAACTGGGGCGGCTTGAGTCCCCGTAGTTCAATCACGATCACCTGGCCCGGGCGAATCTGCTCCCGCAACGATTTCAATACCTGGGGGTCACTGCCATAGTACAGCTGATAGCTGGTCGGAACAAAGGCGGGCTTGTCGGCACTCTCGGCTCTGCCGGTCACCGTAAACAGGATGAGCAGCAGGAGGCATAGGTCAGGTCGGAAGCACCGTTTCATCGATTTGATTCCTGGGACAGGGGTTTGAGTTTACCCGGGCGCATCTGTTATCCTGAACGGGTTACTCCTATGCTATGAATCTGATCCGTTAGATGCAAAGAGAAAACCGCTCATGAATCAAAACTCATTCGCAGCCCGGACGTTGGAATACTCTGGAATCGTTGTTCTGCTCTGCTTGATCGGGGCCATGTTCACCGACTCTCTGCAGGCCGCGGACACGCCTCCGAACATTGTGATGATTGTCAGCGATGACCAGGGGTACAACGATCTGAAAAGTTTCGGCAGCCAGGAGATCATCGCGCCCAATCTGGAGCGGCTGGCGAAAGAGGGAGTCAAACTGACCAATTTTTATGTCACCTGGCCGGCCTGCACGCCCAGCCGAGGGAGCCTGCTCACCGGACGCTACCCGCAGCGGAATGGTGTCTACGACATGATCCGCAACGAGGCCCCCGATTACGGCTATAAGTACAAGCCATCCGAATACGATGTCACCTTTGAACGCATCGGCGGTATGGATGTGCGGGAACAGCTCTTGCCTGCTTTATTGAAACCCGCCGGATACGTGAGTGGCATCTACGGAAAATGGGATCTGGGCGTGCATCGTCGCTTTCTCCCGCTGGCGCGGGGCTTCGATGACTTTTACGGCTTCACCAACACCGGCATCGATTACTTCACGCATGAACGCTACGGCGTGCCTTCGATGTTCCGTAACAATCAACCCACCACAGCAGACAAAGGCACCTATTGCACCTATCTGTTCCAGCGGGAGGCGGTGCGGTTCCTGAAAGAGAATCACGAAAAACCGTTCTTCCTCTACCTCCCGTTTAATGCACCGCACAGTGCCTCGAACCTCGATCCCCGGATTCGTGGCGTCGCCCAGGCACCGGAGAAGTACAAGAACATGTATCCCCAGCTGAAGGATACGTTCGACACAAAGAAAAAGACCGGTCGTTATGAATTTCGGGAAACTCCCCAAGGCCCCGTCATTAAGCAGAAACCATCGCCCGACCGACGCCGACTCGAATATCTGGCTTCGATCACCTGCATGGACGACGCCATCGGCGAAGTCCTGGAGCTGCTGGATGAATACAAAATCGCCGATAATACGATCGTGGTCTTCTTTTCAGATAACGGAGGTGGCGGTGGAGCAGACAACAGCCCGTTAAAAGGCAAGAAGGGGATGATGTTCGAAGGGGGTATCCGCGTACCCTGCCTGATCCGCTATCCGAACAAGATCCAGCCGGGAACGGTCAACGATGGTCTGCTGACCTCGCTGGAACTGGTTCCGACCTTTCTCAAAGCAGCAGGGATTTCCCAACCAAACGAAGTCGTTTTCGACGGCTATGACATGCTGCCCACCCTGATGGGGAAAGCGAACTCCCCTCGAACAGAAATGTACTGGCAGCGACGAGCCGATAAAGCGGCCCGGGTCGGGAACTGGAAATGGGTCGAATCGGAGAAGGGGAACGGGCTGTTTGATCTTTCTAAAGACATCGGCGAAAAGCACGACCTGTCCCGGTCCCATCCCGAAAAGCTCAAACAGATGCAGGCGCATTTCGCGAACTGGAAAAAAGAGATGGCAGAGGCAGAGCCCCGCGGCCCGTTTCGCGATTATTAAAGATACGGTCTCTATTTCGTCAGCAGATTCGGTTTCTGTTCGGGCAGCGTGACAACCTCATCCAGGGGAAGTCCCTGCTTGACCAGTTCCAGGCCGCAGATCAGTGGCTGTCCACTCTGAGAAGTGAAATCCAGTTGGAGCGACTTGTCCAGCGCGACGCCGGTCAGTTCTCGTACCAGAATGCGTTGTCGCGATCCGGTTTCCTGGATGAGGTCGAGATCTCGAATTACAGGCTGCCCGTTGAGCTGAACTGAGAAGACCCGTTTTCCAGGGGCCTTGAATTCCGGCTCCCGGAAGTAGAGCCGGACTGTGTACTCGCCCGGCTGCAGATCGTTCACTCTGATTTGTTCCACCCCCGTAATCCCGGAAGCACCCACCCAGGGCCAGCCCTGTCCACCCTCGATCCAGAGGGAGTGTTCGTAAAACGGTTTGACGCTGGCGGGCTGAATGTCGAGATTCAGACCCGGAGAAGGACCACCGACACTGGGGGTATCCAGCCACAGCGTGCCCCGGTCGGTCATCCGGTCGCCGGGGGCGCCGAAGTTCAGACCGACCCGCCGAATGTCCTGAGTCTGGCCTTTGCCCCAGACCATCCATTGTTCATGTGTTTGGGGGAGGGAGATCAGGGACAGCCCGACGGGGAGCGGATAACTGCAGGTGCAGCCCTGAAAGTAATAGGGCACGTTGAGCAGGCCATTTGCGGGAACAATGCTGTTCGTGCAGCCCGAGCGAGGACCGCTGATGTGAATCGTGCCGCTTTCTACGCGTTTGTCGTAAAACGCAGCCGTCCCGGAACGCATCGTGTAGACGTAGCTGTAATCGACGCCCCCGTCACAGCCGTAACTTTTGGGGAAGGCCCGCGGTTCCGTTTTGCCGTTGAGTGGATTGGTCCGTTCTCCGATGACCGGGGGCGGGGGACTCCAGTCGTTTGTCTGGTACGGCGGACGGTACTGGCTGGGTTGTTTCTGTTCCTGGTTGAGTGTGGGTAACTCAGTCGTCAGTTGTTCCGCCTGTGTGGCATTCAGTTTTCGTCCCGTGTAGACATCAGAAAACTGGGGATTCAACAGTTTATAAGGCGGGCGGATTCCGGCCGGGTAACCCTGCCAGTATTTCGAATGGGAAATCATCACGCCGTCGACGAACAGCGGCTGCGGGGCTCGTTTGAAATTGCCCACGCTGTCGTCATACCACAACACGCCGACCGGCGCTTTGACCAGTTCGTCGGGACTGGACCAGCCCCCTGTATAATTTGACGAGCCGGGAATCGCGCCCACTTTTTCAAATACCGAGTATCCATCCACACGCGAGATTTTCACCTGGGAGAGCGACTTGAACTCGGCAGCCAGCTTGTGATGATCCGTCTCGGAGCATTTCACCAGTAATCGGCCGCCATAGGGCCTGAGTGACGGATAGAGCTGTCGCACCTGCTCTGCATAAGATTTCATGCCGGAAAAAACGGGTTCGGCTGTGATAATCGTCTGCGCAAAGTAAGCGGGGAATGTATATTGATCGAGAGGACCGGGGAGAAAAGCCAGTTTAGAACTGGAATGCCCCCGCTCGTGAAATAACTGCTGCAGCTGTTTGAGTTGGCCGGGGTCATTGATGAGAGAAATGATCTGCAGGTTTGGTTGAGTGAGTAAGGTGTTGAGCAGTCGGGCATCGGGGACGCCTGCGAGGAAGGCATAGCCGCCGGCCTGCAGTGTGTCGGCAAACATCGCTGGTAACGGAGCTATAGAAGTTTGACCGGCTGACTTCGTTTTCTCTGTCAGTAGAGGAGACTCATACGTGACCGGTGTCGTTTCTTCCGGACCCAGGCAATAAATGCTGCCGTCTTCTGTGACGACGAACAGGCGATCCGCGGCGGCGACCAGCGAGTGAATGATGCCCGGGACACCGGGGAGACCCGTTTTGTAAGTCCACTTTTTGTTGGCGGTCTGGATCTGCTGTCGGATGCCCCGTTTGCCGTCCGGTCCATAATTCTGTCCGTTCTCGTGTCGTGCGGAATTCACGTCCCGGTCAAACTGCAGTTCCGGCTGAGCGGGTTTGGTCTGGGGAAGCTTCGTCTCGCCCCGTCGGGCCGCTTTGCCCGCTGCCGCGAACCAGCCCCCCGGAGTACGCCCCGGCTTGGGGAGTTCGAATTTGATGAGTTCGCCCGTCCGTTTATTGATCCGGGCCGGAAACGCGGTTCCACAGGGGACAATCAGTTCCTCTCCCGCGATGACCAGGTAGCCCTGCGGGGTGATCCCGCCAAAGGCTTCTGCCGCGTGCGGATGCTGACCGTAAATGAAGCCCAGCCGATCGTTGACCCATTTCACGACGCCCGTTTCAGGATCCAGGGCATAGATGAAGACACCTTCAAAAGGCCAGACACCGGCGGCGAAGTAGAGCGTGTCGTCTTCGATCACCGGGCCGCCCCGCACCGGCCAGACCGAGATCAGCCGGCGGTTGCCCAGAATAAGCCGCTGCGAAGGGACCGCCTGGTATTTCCAGCGGAGTGCGCCCGTCTCAGCCGAAACCGCATAGACGCAACCGTCATCCGAACCAAAGATCACCAGGTCCTGCCAGGCAACTGGTGCCATGCGGACAGGGCCGCTGGTTGTGAATCGCCAGAGCTCTTTGCCGGTTTTCACATCCAGGGCGGTGACGGAATCGGTCTGGGAGGAACCATAAAACAGCCGCTGGCCCTTAACGATCGGCTCGTAGCCCGCGTCGAACTGGAGACGCTCGTTTTTGAAAGCAGGCTCGAGTGCAGGCAGTTTGTGAACCCATTGCACGAATAGATTCTCGGGCAGCGCCTGTTCGGTCTGGGCCGAGCGCTGGGGATCGTGTCGCCACATGGGCCAGTCTGCGGCAGAAGCCGACTGAGTTGCAACACAGATCAGCATGAGAAAGGGAGCCAGAACGTGCGAACGAAATGGGAACATGGATTCAAACCTTTTTCAGGTTGGGGAAAGCAGATCGCAGGGAGGCAGTTGCATGACACAGTATCAAGCTACCATGTCACACAGCGAGGTTCAACTCTCGGATGAATCCTGCTCCGCAGGTTCTGTTTCAGGTGACGCGGGTTGCGCCACCTGACGACCGGCCCAGACCGCAGCGGCACTGCAGAGCGTCAGTTCCAGCAGCCAGAAGAGCAAGGGCCAGGGAGCATCCAGTCTGGCGACCGGGGAGAGGCGATGTTCGAGATACGAGGAAATTTTCAGCAGGCGTTGCTCTTTGTCCTGACGTTCTTTTTTAGCGGCCTGAAACTGTTTGAGCACCTGGTCGTACTCTTTGCGCGCCTGGGGATCCTCCGGCGGTTCTCCTTTGGCAAACATGCGGTCGATGACCAGGGCGGTCTGGTCCAGTTTGAACTGCCGCTGGGTTGCCTCCTGGTACCGTTGATGAGACAGATAGAGCACCAGGCACTGGCCGGAAATGGTCAGCAGCACGATGACGCTCAGCAGACTGCGGGTGACAGTCAGGCCCGACTTCACCGCCAGCGTGGCCAACATCCCCCCGGCAATCAGGCCATAGACGACAGCGTAGACCAGCAGGAGTTTGAGCCGCTCAGGCAGATGGACTGCCAACAGCGAAAGTGCCGTCATCAGGACCAGGCTGATCAGCAGCCAGGAGAGGAAGCCCGTTGTGGACCCCTGCGGTTCAGATTGTGCTTCTGAAGTTGGATCCGGCATGAGTTCATTTCAATTCTGAGGGACTGTTCCCAGGCCACAGGCGGCCTGAACCCGATCCAGGACCTCTTTGCCTTTTTCTCTGGCTTTCCGGGCACCCTCTGCGAGAATGTCGTGGACGGTATCCGGATCGGCGGCCAGTTGTTCGCGACGCTCCCGGGCTTCGCCAAAATATTCCAGGGCCGCTTCGTGGACCGCCTGTTTGGCTTCGCCGTAACCCATGCCGCCGGCACGGTAGCGGTCAGCCAGTGCTGCCTGTTGGGCCTCATCTGCAAAGAGCTGGTACAGGGCGAAGACGGCACAGTTGTCGGGATCTTTGGGATCTTCCAGGGCAGCCGAGTCCGTTTTGATCGACATGACTTTTTTACGCTGCTTCTTGGGCGTCTCGAAGATTTCGATCACGTTTCCGTAACTCTTGGACATCTTCTCCCCATCCGTGCCCGGCACCTTGGCTGACGTATCCAGCGTGCGGGAGTTGGGCTGGATCAGGGTTTCGCCGAACAGCATGTTGAAACGCTGTGCGAGATCGCGGGTGACCTCAATATGCTGGACCTGGTCCTGTCCGACGGGAACCAGGTCGCTGTCATACAGCAGGATGTCCGCCGCCATCAGCACCGGGTAGGTAAACAACCCCGCATCGGCAGCAATCCCCTTCGCTTTTTTGTCCTTATACGCGTGACATTTTTCCAGCAGACTCATTTGCGTAATCGTCATCAGAATCCAGGTCAGGCTGGTGACTTCGGGAATGTCCGACTGGCGGAAGAGAGTCGCCTGTTTGGGATCCAGACCCAGGGCCAGCAGGTCCAGTGCGGCGTCGATTGTGTTCTGTTTCAGCTGTTCAGCGTCGCGGATCGTAGTCAGGGCGTGCAGGTCGGCGATGAAATAAAAAGCCTGTTCGTTATCCTGCAGGTCGATGTATTGTTTGATGGCCCCGAAATAATTCCCCCAATGGAAGCGGCCCGTGGGTTGAATTCCCGATAACACTCGCATGAGTTATTTCTCTTTATCGCTCTAAAATTCGGTTGTTGATGAACAGGGGATTGTCTGTGAGACCGTTCTTCTGTCAGGGATACACCAGCGTGCCCACCAGTTCGCTGACCTGCGAACATTTTTCGGCGATCACCGTCTGCTCCAGCTCGTCTACCAGTTGTGTTGCCAGGCCCGGATTGTAAAAGTTGGCGGTTCCGATCTGAACGGCTGAGGCACCCGCCACAATAAACTCCATGACGTCGTCGATGCTGGAGATACCACCCACGCCAATGATGGGAATCTCCACGGCCCGTGCCACCTGGCAGACGACGCGTAGTGCAACCGGTTTGATCGCAGGTCCGCTCAAGCCCCCGAAGACACCGCCCAGAATCGGTTTCCGACGTCGCCAGTCGATGGCGGTTCCCTGAACCGTGTTGATCAGTGAAACCGCGTCGGCCCCTCCGGCTTTCGCGGCCTGGGCGATCTCAACCACACTGGTGACGTTGGGAGTCAGCTTGGCGATCACGGGCAACTGACAGCTCTCCGTGACCTGCTTGAGCATCTGTTCGGTCATTTCGGGCTGGGTGCCATAATCGACTCCACCACTTACGTTGGGACAGGAAATATTCAGCTCCAGCGCGGTGATCTGCTCCGGGTAGGCGTCCAGTCTCTGGGCCATCTGTGCCATTTCGTCAATCGTGCGTCCTGCGATGTTGACGATCAGTGCGGTGTCCAGCGATGACAGGTAGTCGAGATGTTTCTCCAGGAACAGGTCAATGCCGTCGTTGTCCAGTCCAATCGAGTTGAGCAGACCGGCACTGGTTTCAATCGTGCGGGGCGGGGGATTGCCGATCCGTGGCTCAGTCGTGATGGTTTTGGGGATGATCCCCCCCAGCCGGGAGAAGTCCAGGAAGGGTTGCATTTCACGGGCGTAGCCAAATGTTCCCGAGGCCACCAGGATCGGGTTTTTGAGCTGCAGACGGTTCAGGGTAACTGATAGCAGATCCGTTTTAGTCGGGGCGTTCATCGAATCAATGTCCGGAGCAGCCAGGGGGCTGCATGATCATTCTGGGGCCTGGTTGATTTTAAGTGTGCGTTGCTAGAGGACATGACTGGAAGTCGGCTCTGAACCATTGCACTGGAGGCAGGGATCGATAGGAATCCTCTGCGTCACATCTTAGCGTTCCCGACGGAAGAGAGCCAGTTAGAGCGGCGGGTAAAAAGAGATCTGGGAAAAGCGAAACAGCTGCCGAAAACGAATTTACGGCAGCTGAGTTTATTTTATGTTGCGTCAATGATTTCACGGGGCCGACTGTGGGCGAACAATCGGAAATCTTCCCCGGAGAATGCGTTAAATGACACCACCATGTGTTCGGTATGGCGTGGCCACATCAGGCATATCCAGTCCCCAGATGCGTTCCCAGATCTTGGGAATATGCCGCATACTTTCTGACTGGAAAATTAATTCACGAGCACGATCATCTCGCGAAGATGAGTAGATGGGAACCACACATCCGACCTGAGTGAGCGATACTGCAATTAACATGCTGGCCAATAGGAACTTACGCATTTTTTTCTCCATGATATGGTCGTGCCATATTTGCTGGTATTGATCCCAGGCAACGATCCCTTAATTCAATCCATTGAAATCAAGGCATCAAACCGATATCGAAGGGGTTAAAGTGCTGAAATGTAATCGAGAGGAGGTGGAGAGATATGATTATAAATACCGCTTTTAATCTCCTCTAGATCGATTTATCGACAACCGGATCAGGAGACTTTGGTAAAAAATGCGGATTATTCCAATTATTTTGGGAATCTGGTTGCTGCGGGTCCGGAATACGGAATAACCGTTCATCTGCTGCAGGGTGTGATCGTGATCGGGGCATGAAAAAACCGGTCTGTAGATGTACCATCAATACAGACCGGCTATGAAGAAGCTCATACCAGTTCTTTCCACATTAAAGTCTTTAAGAAAAAGGCTTAAGGTGTATGCTGAGTGCCCGACGGGTAGGAATTGTTATAGCCTCCTACTGGTGGGGCCCCTGGTGTCGTACCGGGACTGGGTGGTGCCGACGTTGGTGGAGTCTGTTGCGGCGGTGTGGAAGCCGCAGGTGGACTGCTCACCGGTGGTTGCGAGGCAGCCGCTTTCAGCTTGGCTGCTTCTTCCTCCAGGTCGCGTACACGTTTTTCCATTTCCTTACCAGGCTTGAATGTAACGACGTATTTCTCCTCCACGTCGACGCGTTCGCCTGTTCTTGGATTTCTGGCTTTACGGGCCGCCCGCTTTTTGACTTCGAAAACGCCAAAATTGCGGAGTTCGATTCGTTTGTCGGTTACCAGAGTATCGACAATCGCATCAAACGTTTTTTGCACAATCTCTTTTGTCTTGAGTTGTGTCAGACCAATCTCTTCCGAAATCACTTTGACAATCTCTTTTTTCGTCACGACTGGGTTCTCCCAATTTTGAGAAGCCGTCGGACAGCTACGCCCTTCCGCTGGGCACTCGAGAGCCGTCTCAACTGTAATGGGTTACACGACTTAGTGTCACAATAGATTATTTCCCACAATTGAACAGTAAGTCAAGACCGATCTTCCATTGCAGGGGACTATCGACTGGTTCTTGGACAGGGAAACACTGTTCAACTGTCAGAGAGCAGCTGAGCATTTCTGTGCAAAGTGCGTCGGTTTTGATGTGGTGAGGAGCGTCTAAGTGTTGAAATAGAAATGAGATAGAGATCGGGTCGGGGATGAGAATCAGGGAGGAAGCGATAATTCGTAATCTCGTTATAGTCCCTATATCCAGACTGTCAGATTTTTTGACAATCTTGGAAGTAAATTGAAAAAAAACACGCTCTCAGAGGGACAAGAGGCGTTTTGGGCGTTCCAACCTCTTACTCAATCTCTACTTATTGAACGGTCAAAAATCGGAAAAGTTTGCTGTCAACCGTGTAGCGTCGCACCGTTTTTTAAAACGTACGATCGCCTTTTCTTTGTTGGGGAATGTCACTGTCAGCAAGAGAATCGGCATCCAGTCTTATCGATCTCCTCAACACAAAAAACAACATTCACAAGTCAGTCTGTGCCGCACGTTTCTGAATTTCTTCCAGACTGATGAAGGCACCTTTACCTGCGCCGGGGCAGTCAGGAGAAAGTGCTTCCCAACTCTCTTTACTTTTCAGATTCGAATTCCAGAAAGGCCAGGTACGACATTGTGTCGGTCGCGCTTCATAAATCGTGCAGCCTCTTTTTTCGGGATCAAAAAAAGTGCAATCACCGTTCGCATATTCAGTTAAGGATCGTCGACCTGCATAGAGCCGCGTATGCATTAACAGAACTTCGCCTGTCGTTTTTCCTGTTAACTCAGCGATGGCCTCGATTTCGGAATCATCGACCCAGACCACTCCCGGCGCGCCCGTGCAACAGTTTCCACATTGTGTACAGGTAAAATTCAGGCCGTCACGGTACCATGGTTCCTGTTCAGAATTCTGATCACTCATTGATTCGGATCGCTTCGCAGTAGGGAGAGTTGTTAAACTGTTGGTTTCTGTTTTCTTTGTAAGTTACTTGAGCTGAGATGTCAAACTCGAACCCGGAATTGAAGGTCGGCGGAATCGTGCTCTGTGGGGGGGCCAGTGCGCGGATGAATTATCCCAAGGCTTTATTGCCCCTCGGCGATGAAGTGATGCTGCAACGGGTTGTGCGAATTGTCAGTTCCTGTGCGCATCCGGTTGCGGTCATTGCCTCCCCGGAACAGGAGCTCCCTCCCCTTGCATCGGATGTACAGACGGCCTTTGATCGGGAACCCCTGTCAGGCCCGCTGGCGGCGATTGGCCAGGGGCTGGAACTCTTACAGGGAAACTGTGATGCCGTGCTCGTCTCGGGGTGCGACACGCCCTTGATTCAGGAAGCGGTCCTCCGCAGGCTTCTGACCATTCTGGACACACACCAGCTGGCGATGGTCCGGGAAGGGGACCGGTTGCATCCCCTGGCGGCCGTGTATCGGATCTCGCTCATCGAACCGATCCAGCAGATGTTGTCCCAGGGAAAACGACGCCTGATGGATTTGGTCGAACAGGTGGATGCCATTTTTCTGGACACCGGGGAACTGCAGACAATTGATCCAGGATTGCGGAGTTTGAGAAATATCAATACGCGTGCGCAGTATCTGGAACTGCTGAGCGAACTTGACCTGAGGGATGCGACCAGTCTTCCGTTTGCAGACGAACTGTCTGACTGACCTGTTCAGCGTGAAGGCATGAGTCCCATGCGGGCCTGATTGACGGCGTTCTGCCAGCGGTAGACATCCTCCGGAGTCAGTTTATACACATTGATCGAGTAGCCCAGCCGCGCCGTGGGTTCAAAGAAACGGAAATAGCCCAGCGCGTCAGTACCCAGGTTATGACGGCTGCCATCCATTTTGCGAATGGAATAGGGACGCCCCTGCAGCAGGCTGGCGCTGATGGCGTAGGTTCCCGGTTCGGGATGCAATTCCGGGGGCACCCGATACGCTGTTCCCAGTGTGGAGGGGGGAATGGTTCCGAAATAGGCCAGTCCCGGATTGTCGACCGGATGTTCTTCGAGATACGCTTTGAGGCGATACAGATCCTGGCCCCAGTCGATATTGGAGTCGATCAGGTGGAAGCTGCCATTCTCCGGGCCTCCCGAGAGCTCATTGAAATAGGCGAGATGATCCGGGGCAAAGCGGAGTGAGAAAGGGAGGCTGAGAACAGCGACGATGACTGCGACTGTCAGGACTTTGTGCTGTTCCCGGTCGATCAGTTCCGCCAGGGGGGCGATCAATAGAAACAGAAACGGCATTACAGGCAGAATGTAGCGCAGCCCCAGTTGATTATTGGACAAGCTGGCAATGCCGACCAGCAGCAGGACCGGCGTCAGCAGCACTCCCAGCAGACGTAGAGACAGGAACGTCGTGCGTCGCTGTTTGATCCACTGGAATGCAGCGAGGATCAGCAGCAGTTGCATTCCGTGGGGGAGTTTGTAAATCAGGGTGTAAACGTAATAGCTGCGAAACCCGGTGAGCCGCCATTCCATATCGAGATAGGTGGGGTGAGACTGCTGCATGATATAACGCTGCAGGTCAAAGCCGAGCAGGTAATCCCGCGGCAACGGCAGGGGGAGACTCTGCAGCAGGGAAGGCAGCTGGTTCAGGAGTTTTAACTCGGAACTGTGGAACTGATAATCGCGGATGGGCTGGAAGCTCCCCTGAAACAGATAGCCGGCATTCAACACCAGGCAGCTCACCAGGAACAGTGCCCCCCAGCGTGCCAGGATCGTTTTCCTCGCGGTCTCGGATTTGATGTCCGGGTTCTTGATCCGCAGCAGGAACCACTCGAGTATCAGGATCGGCACCAGCAGGATGGCCGTGTATTTGGTGATCTGTGCCAGTCCCAGAACCGCGCCGGTGATCAGGGCCCATTTCCAGGAATCCTGCAGCGCGAATTTCCAGCCACAGTAAACGGTTGCCAGGAAGAAGCCAGCGATCGCCAGATCCTGCGTACCCAGTGCCGCATTCGCGAGGATATTCGGGCTCATGGTCCAGAGGAAAACCGCCAGGCAGGCCGCAGGAGCTCCGAACAGTTCCCGGGCCCAGATCGCCAGCAGCAGGCCGGAGGCCGTCGCCAGGATGAGAATCATCACGCGACCGAGGACGTAGTAGTGGTGGTCCAGTTCCGGATTGGCTTTGAGAAAGGCATCGCCGTAATCTGCAGGGTCGGATGAATGTTCGGGGTTGCCCGTCCGGGCAGACGTGAAGAGCAGGGGGAGAGCAGACCAGCTGCGAATCAGTGGCGGGTTGAGACGATCGTAATCGAAGCGCCCCGTTTTCCAGCCGAGGAGGCCGACGGGCAGGTGCCAGTACTCATCATGCGTGACACTCAACTTTTGCGCCGAATACAGGCCGAGGCAGAATTGAAACAGCAGAAGAATACTGATGACCAGCCAGAATCCTCTGGGGTTCTGAATGCGCTGTGTCAGTGAAGTCATGACCGCTCAGGCTTAAACAGGAATTAATTCAACACTTACGACAGGTTCGATGATAGCCGGAGCCGTAATCTTTCGGAAGTGATGCACCGTCAAACTGAAAAACAGAGCAGGGGAGAGCATTGAGTGAGAAAACAGGGCCACCTGAATCCCTAGTCCAGAAATGGCTAACCCTCCAGCCAAATCAGACGGGCGTCATCACTCAGGCTGGAGGGTAACCTTGATTTCCATGTCTCCGGAAAAGCGGTTCTTGTTTCCAGCTTCTCAAACAGAGACTCATGGCAGGCAGCTCCTGAAATCGCAATGTTTATGCCAAACAGTCTGAATTGTCGGAATTTTTTTTGAGAGTCGTTTTTTAACGGGATTGGCGAAGAATTTTGCAAGTGATCGTTGAAAGACGGGCTTTGGTTTGAATCCGTAATGTCGGTTGGTTCGACAGGCCTGTCGGTCAGGTGGACGTTGGCACGTATGAACTGGAATCAGTGCTGCTTCAGCCAGTCAGCCACTTCGATATTCAGATCCCGCATCAGGATCTGCTGCTCCGGGATGGGCTGGTAGAAGTGCAGTTCGGCGATTTCGTATTCGCTCAGGTTCAGATGCTGGCGCGCGACGTTCAGAATCTGGTTGGCCATTTTCTGGATCCGGGCGTCATTCTGATTAGGATCAAAGGGGACCGCCAGTGTCACCCGCAGGGTGGGCGGATTGTCCGCTTTTCCTTTGAGTCGCCCCCCTTCGACCCGGGGGCGGGATTGGGGAAATTCCCGCGCCAGGGCATTCTGCGTCTCAGCGAAGGGGTAGGTATTGATCGCCTGAAAAACATACAACGATCCTGACATCACCAGCCCGAAGATCAACAGGCTGATCACAATGGTTCTGCCTTTGGTGCGACGGGGCGATGGTTCAGGATCGTTTGTGGTCATTGCTGACTCAATGTGATTTCAGGAGACGCTCAGTTTTCCAGACGGCCGACAGCTTTGTTGATCGCCTGCAGATACGCTTTCGCACTGGATTCGATGATATCGGTGCTGACACTGCGACCGGTAAACATCTCGCCATTGATGCGGACTTCCACGCGGACTTCCCCCTGGGCGTCCTTACCACTGGAGACACTGCCGACATGATACTGTTCCAGCACAGCCGACATGCCGGTAATACGTTCCAGGGCACGGAAGACAGCATCAACGGGACCGTCGCCCGTCGCGGCATCACAGTGGATTTTGCCGTCTTCGTCTGCGAGTTCGATCGTCGCAGTGGCAATCGTGCCTGTGCCGGCGGAGGTGTGAAAACGGGCGATGGTCCATTTTTCCGGTGCGTCGGAGACCTGGTTTTCAATCAGGGCCACGATATCGGAATCGTAGATTTCTTTCTTCTTGTCGGCGAGTGCGATGAACTCGTTGAAGATGCGTTCGAAAGTGGCGTCATCGAGTGAATGCCCCAGCGACTGGACGCGATCGCGGAAGGCGTGACGGCCGCTGTGCTTCCCGAGCACCAGGTTCGTACCCACGTAGCCTACGTCTTCCGGATGCATGATTTCGTAGGTGGTCCGTTCCTGCAAAACACCATGCTGGTGAATGCCGGCTTCATGGGCGAATGCATTTTTGCCTACGATCGCTTTGTTCCGCTGAACGGTCATGCCGGTCACGGTGGAGACGAGGTGACTGATCGGGTAGAGGCGTTTGGTGTTGATATTGGTGTGGACGCCGTAGTAATCAGCGCGGGTTTTCAGGGCCATCACCACTTCTTCGAGGGCACAGTTACCGGCCCGCTCTCCCAGGCCGTTGACCGTGCATTCGATCTGGCGGGCGCCGGCCTCGACTGCGGCCAGGCTGTTGGCGACCGCGAGTCCGAGGTCATTGTGGCAGTGCGTGCTGATGATTGCTTGATCGATGTTGGAGACATTCTTTTTCAGCGTCGTAATGACATCGTGGAAATGAGCCGGTGTGGCGTAGCCGACGGTGTCGGGGATGTTGACGGTGGTCGCCCCGGCTTCGATAGCTTTCTCGACGACTTCACAGAGGAAATCTTTCTCAGTACGGGCCGCATCTTCGGGAGAGAATTCGATATCGGGACAGTAGTCACGGGCTCGCTTGACCATTTCGACCGCGGTTTCGACGATCTGTTCCTTGTTCATTTTGAGCTTGTGTTCGCGGTGGATCGAACTGGTGGCCAGGAACACATGGATGCGGGCGTTCTGGGCCTCTTTCAATGCTTCCCAGGCCCGGTCAATGTCTTCCTTGCGACAGCGGGCCAGGCCGCAGATCGTGGTCTGGTCACCAAATTGAGTGGCGATCTTACGGACGGCGTCGAAGTCACCGGGGGAAGCGATGGGAAAACCAGCTTCAATAATGTCGACGCCCAGTTCGACCAGCTCTTTCGCCACTTTCAACTTTTCGGCGGTTGTCATGCTGCAACCGGGGGACTGTTCACCGTCTCTCAAGGTGGTGTCAAAGATTTTTACTGTGTCGTTGGACATTGGTTTTCTCCATGAATCGGTTTACGCCCGGTGAGGGGCGCTGATGAGAGACCAGAATAGTACCAGTGGGGCAAATAAAAAACCCTGAGGCCGATCTGGTCTCAGGGTTTCGCTGTTTTTGATTAACAATCGTACAAAGAACCTAAGACCTGGCTGGTAGCAGCAGGCTTCGTAGCAGGTTCAGGTTTAGCAGATTGTGATTTCGCATTTGTCGAAAATACTCTTAATTTCAGATATCTGACAGGCTTAGACTGTGTCCAGTTTTACTGTAGCGTCTCCAAGCCCATTTGGACCGAGTATATTACATTGAGAAACGCTATGTTTAAATGCGACGCGCTCTAGCGCCTGTCTCTGCAGATAATCTACCCGCGCGGTTACACAGGGTCAACCCGATCCGGATTGATTTTGTTAAAATGAATGACAGCCTGACCGCGGGAAGGTTCATGTTTTAACAGAAGATTCTCGCAGAATTATTTGGCTGCCAGTCCTGCTTTTTCCTGCAGGGCTTCTTTGCCCATCCGATGGCAGAAATCGCCAAAGGCTTCGCCGGGCTGGCGCTCTTCCTTGAAGTACTCCAGAACCGGGGACAGCCGGCTGGTGACTTCCGTCAGGGGCACCAGATCGTCATAGATGAAGGCAAGCCGGTTACCCAGCGAGTTTCCACCCAGGTAAACCGTGTATTTGCCAACCGCTTTGCCAACCAGTCCGATATCCGGCACATAGGGGCGGGCACAGCCATTCGGGCAGCCTGTCATGTTGACGGAGATCTTTTCGTCCTGCAGACCCAGGCGGGTCAGCTCCTCTTCGAATTCGGTGATCAGGTCAGGCAGGACCCGCTCTGATTCGGTAATCGAGAGGCCACACATGGGAAGAGCAGGGCAGGCCATCGAAAAGCGACGGATGATGGACAGTTCGTCAGCCCGTTTCATGCCATGGTCGGCCAGAATCTGTTCGATTCCCTCTTTGTCTGCCGGGTCGATATCACAGAAGATGATGCTCTGCTTCGCCGTGATGCGTGAATCCAGCCTGTAGGTATTCAGCAGTTTTCGCAGGCCGGTCTTGATCTGCAGGTCGCCTGCGTCTTTGATACGTCCGTTTTCGATGTTCACACCGAGGAACAGCTTGCCGTCCCCCTGCTCGTGCCAGCCCATGTGATCTTCCACACCGGTGACTTCGATGTCACGGGGAGCGGCGATTTCGGAACCAAAGTATTCAGCAACTTTTTCGCGGAACTTCTCGATGCCCCATTCATTGACCAGGTACTTCATCCGAGCCTGTTTCCGGTCTTCCCGGTTGCCGAAGTCGCGTTGTACTTTGACGACCGCTTCGGCGACCGCCAGAACCTGATCGTTGGGGACATAACCCAGCGGCTTACCCAGGGCGGGATACGTTGTCTTTTTACTGGGAGTGACTCCCATGCCGCCACCAACGTAGAAGTTGTAGCCGATGATTTCGTCGTTTTCGACAATGCCCAGCAGGCCGATATCCTGCGTGTAGATGTCGACGCAGTTATCTTCTGGCAGTGCGATGCCGATTTTGAACTTACGGGGCAGATAGGTTTTGCCGTAGATCGGTTCTTCGACTGGCTGGAATTCGGCTTCGTTGGTTTGATTGCCCTCTTCATCGGTGATCCAGAGGTCGAAGTAAGCTGTGGTCTGGGGACGCAGGTGTTCTGCGATGGCATAAGCCATATCCTGCATGGAGTCGAACACCGCGTTGTTTTTGTAAGGAGCAGGGCAGGCCATGACGTTCCGGTTCACGTCGCCACAGGCAGCCAGCGTGGTCAGTTTGGTTTCGTTGATTCCCTTAATGGCGGCACGCAGATTGCCTTTAATGACGCCGTGCAGCTGGAATCCCTGGCGTGTGGTCAGACGGACGGTGCCGTCGCCGTACTTGTCGCACAGATCCAGTTCGGCCAGAAACTGGTCTGCGGTCACTTTTCCACCCGGAACGCGGGTCCGGATCATGCAGCTGTACGCTTTTCCCTTGGGAGTCCCGTCAGGATTTTTCGCTTTTCTCAGGTCGCGATCATCCTGCTGGTAGGTGCCGTGATGCTTCAGTAATTGCTGCGAATCGCCGGAAAACTCGTTGCTGTCATTGAGCAGTTCATCACCAATCGTTCCGCGCAGCTGATGGCTGCCTTCTTTGAGAAATTCGAGCTTGGAAAGCTTGGGGCCTTCGGGGGATGTCATATTGATCAATCCTGATTGATGTAATCGAGGAGCCATCCCAAAATCGGTCTTCACAGGAAGCGACTCAGAATGGCTGGGTAGGTTTCAGTTGAGTCTTAATTGGAAATCTTCGGCTGTTGGGGTACGATCAGTAGAGGAAATGACGAACTCAGTTCGATTTACGAAATGAACCCGCTTTGAACTCACGGTCTTTTGATGAGCCGACTGTCTATATGTACCCCGGGAAAATCACTCTATGTAAGAGTATAAACGCTTTGGATTATCTTGAATAGTGACTTTTTTCCGTTTGCGCAATGCAGAGAACGGGCTGTCTGGTCAATTATCATAAATGAGAAATATTAAAAACGTTACGATTTTGCTCCTGGCTCGGGGGTTGGGAATGGGACTGGCTCCGAAAGCCCCTGGAACATTCGGAAGCCTGCTGGGCCCCGTTCTGGTTCTGGGGCTGTTCTGGCTGCATCTGGCTCTGCCGATCTATCTGCTGATCAGCCTCCTGATTTTTCTGCTGGGCGTCTATGTGTGCGATCGGGGATCGCGGCTTCTGGGTAAAGATGATCCGGGCGAAATTGTCTTTGATGAGATCGGGGCCTTCACTGTGGTGCTGCTGCCCGTCTTTCATCGACCGTTGAGCACTGATTTTCTCTGGGTTTCCGTGCTGGCTTTTCTCTGGTTCCGACTGTTTGACATCTGGAAGCCCTGGCCGGTTCGATATTTTGACCGGATCCACGGAGGCTGGGGGATTATGGCGGACGACTATGTCGCTGCGATCTACGCCGCGATTTGCCTTTACGTCACATTAATTCTTTTGGGGTGGTTTTAGATTCCCGGTTGATTCGTTATGTTGTGAGCGGTTGAAGCATTCCTCCCTCTTGTACAAGGATTTGACAGGGTGTCAGCAGAAATTATTAGCGGTAAAACACTGGCGGCGACGTTCCGGGAACAGCTGGCTGAGGAAGTGGCCGCGTTTAAGGCGGCAACGGACGTCGTCCCCCACCTGACGGCTGTGCTGGTAGGCGATGATCCGGCCAGCGCGGTTTATGTCCGGAACAAGCACCGCGCCTGCGAAAAAGCGGGAATCCAGAGCACGTTAAAACGACTGCCGGCGGAAACAACCCAGGCCGAACTGCTGGCTCTGGTTCAGGAACTCAATGCCGATCCCGGTGTGCACGGCATCCTGGTGCAGCTCCCCTTGCCGAAGCATATCAATGAGACAGACATTCTGGATGTGGTCAATCCGCTCAAAGACGTCGATGCCTTCCATCCGGAAAATGTGGGTTTGATCGTGCAGGGACGCCCCCGCTATCTGCCTTGTACGCCTTACGGGATCCAGCAGATGATTCTCTCCACGCAGATGGAGACCGCGGGTAAGCATGCCGTGATTTTGGGGCGAAGTGAAATTGTCGGGAAGCCGATGGCAATGCTGCTGATCCAGCGCGGCGCGGGAGCAGACGCGACTGTAACCATCTGCCACAGCCGCACTCAGAATCTGAAAGAGATCGTCAGATCGGCAGACATCATCATCGCCGCCATTGGTCAGCCGGAATTTGTGACCGCAGACATGGTCAAGCCAGGCGCCATAGTGATTGATGTGGGCATCAATCGGGTGGGAGATAAACTGGTCGGCGATGTCGAGTTCGAAGGCGTCAAAGAAGTCGCCTCCGCAATTACCCCGGTTCCGGGAGGAGTGGGACCGATGACAATCGCCATGCTCTTAAAGAATACGCTGACGGCTGCCCGGATTCTCTCTGGTAACGCAGCTAACTAGGCTTATCGAGTGTTGGAAATAAAAAAACTCTCCTGAGATGATCAGGAGAGTTTTCGAGACGTTCGCTTTGGAAAGAAGTCCGTTCGTCAGAACTATTCAGGCTTCTTTTCTTCAGGTTTCTTCTCTTCCGGCTTCTTTTCTTCCGGCTTGGCAGCGTCACCGGCTGGTTTAGCAGCGTCACCGGCTGGTTTAGCAGCATCGCCGGCAGGTTTAGCGGCATCACCTTCTGGTGCAGCAGGAGTTTCTTCAGGAGTCTCCGCGGGAGCCGGTGTTTCGCTGGGAGCGGGAGTTTCAGTTTTGCCACAACCAACGAAGAAGAGTGACAGGGCCAGCATGGTAAAGAGTGTCGACAGTAATTTCATCTCAGTTCTCCATTTCTCGATTCAATAACGGATCTGCAAGGGTGAGAAGCCTGCAAATCGGGGCCAGTTCCATGTTTGAAAGAAACCCGGTTAAGAGGCTGGCCCGTAGAACACGAGCCGAACCTGCCTTTCGCCCTTTAAGAGTCCGGCTGATTCCCTTTTATTCCGAAGAAATGGTGAATTTTTCAAAAACGTGGAAATCTGCTATCTGAGTCCCTCGGAAACACCACGAATGAAGCAATTTTCATTGATATGTTTGTGTGTTGATGTATGGCCCTCAGATTGCACAGAAAGAGTAAAGATTGACTTTTTCATTTCATAAACCTATTGTGATGGAAGAGAGGGCCAAAAAGATTCGGCAGCATTCATGCAGGATGCAACTCGCTGAGTCAGTCGAAAACAATAGTTTGTGCTGTCTACGCCTCTATCTTGATTTGTCTCTGCTTCCTACCCCACCCGATTCAGTCAGAGATCAATGACGAGGACAGTTATAAGGAGTGAGTCCGTCTTCAGACTGGCCGCGTACCTGGCTGCCATGTCAGTCAATCGATTTCTTTATGCTTAATTGAGCCTGGCAGACGGGCAAGAAGCCTGCTGGCTGATTCGCATAGATATTCTATCAGGACGATACATGGGGTTTATCACCTTCATGATCGAACGGGTGATTCTAATGAAAAAGTTTTCCATCTTTATGTTGGCACTGCTGACAGTCTTGTGTGTCAGCGAAGTCAACAGTTTCGCGCAACGGGGCGGACATGGCGGCGGTCACCACGGCGGTGGTGGTCATCATGGCGGGTTTTCCGGTGGCGGCAGCCATCATGGTGGTATGTCGCGCGGCGGATTTTCTGGGGGCGGAAGCCACCGGGGGAGTTTTTCTCACTCGATGTCTTCTCCGAGCCGCTCCTTTTCACACCGGAGCTCAGGCGGCAGCATTCGGCACAGTGCTCCCTCAAGATCTTTCAGCCAGTCATTAGGACGTTCGTCAGGGCGCTCTTCTCATACCACGATGAGACCCGGTCACTCAACGCATTTTTCTCCCGGCAGTTCGCTTAATTCCTCGCGGCATTCACCTTCCTTTCATTCATTTTCACAAGGTCAGCGAAGTCTGTCAGGAAATCCTGGTCTGCATTCCGGTAATCGCAGTCACTCCGGTTCCCGGTCATTGGGCAACAGCCGTTCGTTCAACCAGAATTTCGGGTCACGACATGGAAGCGGTATCACCGGATTCAGGTCGGGCGGAAGTCAGCATGGCATTACCAGTCAGCATTTCAGAGGATCAACCGGCGGTCGGATGGGTGGAATCCAGTCCGGTTTCGGAAGTTCGCACCAGCATCGTAACCCGGGATTACGCTCCGGGGGACAGCATCATGCCGGCCATAACAGTCCCGGTTTGAGATCGGGGCGAAATTATGCGCGCGGCAACAATTATCAACGCTATGCCGGCAGATCGTATTACTACAATCCTGGTTACTGGTCCGGTTATCGAACCGGATACGGTTTCGGGATCGGATTCGGTTACGGAGCGGGATATGGCTACTACGGCCGAGGCTATGGTTACTATCCTTACTACCATTACCGCAGATATGGCTATCGTCCCTGGGTCTGGGCAACATATGGAGGTCTGGCTTCATGGATCGGCTATAACAGCCTGACGCCAGTTGTTTATAACTACTCCATCAGCAACGGGTACGTCTGCAACAATGGAGCCCAGATTGCGCCGGTTTCGGATTACGCCTCACAGGCGAATCAGATTGCCGACAGTGTCACTCCTCCTGATCAGTCAGCAGACTGGATGCCGGTCGGGCTGTTCGCGATTGTTCCCCAGGGGACCAAAGATGTGAACGTCACCGTACAACTGGCGGTCAGTAAGAATGGTGCTGTGGCCGGTACCTATTTCAATAAAGAAGGAAATATTACCCTGCCGTTACAGGGGGCCATTGATGAAACGAAACAGCGTGTGGTCTGGAAGGTGGGCGAAGAGGATGCGGTGACAATGGAAACCGGTCTGGACAGCCTGACCAAAGACAAATCGACCGTGGTGCTCTATTTCAATGATGGTGTTTCCGAAGTCTGGGATATGGTTCGCATCGACCAGGATGTCGCCAAACTGGCACAGCAGGAACTGCAGAATGATGAACTGAAATATCAGCTGCTGGGGGCGCACCAGGCACTGGATGACATTGTCGATCCGGCCTGGAAAGATTATCTGGAACTTCCCGCTGATCTGGCAGCAAAGTCGACACCTCCCGATCCGGCTGAACTGGAAGCAGTGATTGCCAACTATCAGCAGGTTCAGGTGGATTCGAAGTATCACATGATTACGGATCGACAGGAGTTTCAGAATACCTATCGTCTGCTTAAGGATTACCTCAAAGAGGTTCAGCATCAACAGGCGCTTGAAAAGCATGTCAAACAGATGGCCGAGAAGGAGCAACCAGAAAAGGAGCAGCCAGCACAGGTGAAGCTGCCGGCCCCACCCCCGGTGGAACAGCCTGAACTGGTAGCTCCCAAGCCCGTGCTGCCGAAACTGCCTGCGTCGAAATAGAGGCACTGAGGCAATTCGGACCTCAATAGAGAGTCAGTTCGCATTCCGGGAAGCTGAATTTCATTCTTCCGTCTGTTGTTGCAGGCGTTTGGCGACCAGTTCGGCTTCCCGCATGACCCGCAGCAGATTCTGTCCCATGATCTGTTTAATCTGCTGATCCGTGTAGCCGCGATCGAGCAGAGCCTGGGTGATCAACGGGTAGGTCGAGACATCTTCGAGTTGACTCGGCAGAGTGGAGACCCCGTCGAAGTCGGAACCGATGCCGACATGTTCCACTCCCGCCACTTTCACGATATGGTCAATGTGGTCGACCACATCATGAATCGTGCCGGGCTTCAGCTTGTGGCTGCTTTGCCAGCGGTTGTATTCCCGGTTGAAATCCGACTCTTTGGGGTACTTCGCTTTCAGTTCTCGTCGGACATTGAACATTTCAGTCATCTGTTTTGCAGACTCGGGAACGACGAAGCCGGAGAAATAGTTCACCATGACGACACCGCCGTTCTGTTTGATTTTGACCAGGATGTCATCCGGGACATTGCGGACATGATCAGCGACCGCCCGGGCCGATGAATGCGAGGCAATGATGGGCGCCTGGCTGACTCTCAGCACGTCTTCCATGGTTTCCGGCGAGACGTGAGAAATATCGACCAGCATGCCCAGCTCGTTCATGGTGCGGACCACCTCTTCACCGAACGGAGACAGGCCATGGTTCTGAGCGGTATCCGTGGCGGAATCAGCCCAGTCGAGAGAGTCGGAGTGGGTCAGCGTCATGTAACGCACACCCAGTCCGTAGAAGACCCGCAGCAGCGAGAGCGAATTTTCCATGGAATGTCCACCTTCCACGCCGATCATGGAAGCGATCTTGCCCGCTTTGTGGATGCGTTCAATGTCATCGGCGGTGGAAGCCATCTCGAACGTTTCCGGGTAGCGCTTGACCATGCGGTGGATTAAATCGATCTGCTCCAGCGTATAATGTGCGGCCCGGCGTTCCTGTCGCGTTTCAGCAGGCACATAGGCAGACCAGAACTGGGCGCCTACATTTCCCTGCCGCAATCGGGGGATATCGGTATGGAACTGCGGTTGCGGTTTCGCGATGTCCGCCTGTTTGAAGGAAGAAGCGGCTTTTTCTTTCATGGTCCAGGGAAGATCGTTGTGCCCATCGATGACCAGGCATTGCTGGTGCAACTGACGCGCCCGATCGGTCAGGACGATGGGTTTCCGTTCAGGCGGGGCAGCGAGCGAGAGTCGAGGGGCCAGGCACAGTGCGGCCAGTAGAGGGATCAGGATTGGGAGAGAGAAAATTGAGCGTTGTGGGTAGTTCATTCGCATCGCGTCCCCTGGAGTCAAACGTAAGAAATGAGCGTATTTTTAAAGGATAGCAATCCCCGGTGATGAGATTCAATTGGAAGGGGACCGGATTGCCAGCGAAAAGACAGCATTTCTCAGGTTCGCGCGGAGTGAATTAATATTGATGTCAAATCGGTTTCGGGTTAGCCTGACAGGGTACGAGACCGTGATCTGACTGACTGTGATGCGCTCCATGCCGGGTTCGCTCCCCATGGACGGTTTGTCAAAGGAAACAAAACGATGAGCGATAGTCTGGAAACAGTGTATTCAACGACGAATGTCATGGAAGCGGAATACATCAAAATGACGCTGGAAGGGGAAGGGATTCGCTGCCTCCTGGAAAATGAAAACCAGGCCGGTTTTACCGGGATTTTTGAGATCAAGGTCGACGTGCTTTCTTCCAGTGTGGATCGGGCCCGCCAGATCATTGATGAGATTCGCGAGTCTTCAGAGTCTCACGACGATTCAGATGACACTGAAGAGGAGTGAATCTGTCACTCGGGTTCCGTTTTCTGGACGATCAGCAGACAGGGGGCTGTATCGGATTTTGAACGGGCCTGAATCGTCTCTGTTTCAAAGTCCGTTGCGGATAACTGATCCAGCCATTCCCTGATGGCAGCGGTCTCAGTATCACCACCGGGATGCCCCGGGTAGGCGAGGATCGTCAGGATTCCTCCCGGACGCAGGTACTCTATTGCCGCCTCCAGGGCCTTGAGAGTGGATGCCCGCTGCGTAATCAGACGATGGTCACCCCCGGGCAGGTAACCCAGGTTAAACATGATGGCCCCTGTCGCGCCCCGATGTTCCGCGGGTATGATCTCGTTGAACAGGCTGTGATCGCTGCAGATCAGCTCACATTGAAAGCAGTCGGATTCTGCCAGCAAAGCCGCTGTCTGGTCCAGGGCCGCCAACTGAACGTCAATCGCATAGACGCGTCCTGCTGGACCGACGGTCTGACAGAGAAAGCAGGCGTCATGACCGTTCCCCGCGGTGGCATCGATGGCGGTCTCTCCGGGGCGGAGTACTGTTGAGATCAGTTCGTGTGCCTGGTCGGTTAAACGTGTCATGAGGGGCGCTTTAATTTACGGCTGAGGTCCAGTTGTTTTTCCGGAGGTACTTTCCCTTCCAGAACATCGACAAAATGATCTGCCATCCAGGGCGTCTGCAGGCTCCCTTTGGAGGCGAACCCGTTAAAGAAGCCGATTTGCGGGTTTTGCGGATGCAGGCCCAGAACGGGGAGTCGGCCCCGGATGACGGGCCGGACCGCGGCCCGGTGATCGACAACTTCAAAAGGCCGTTTCAGGAATTCTATCAGACGGTTGATGATCTCTTCCCGTCCGGCAGCAGTCGGTTCGCAGTCCAGGTGCTCTCGATCGTAGGTGGAACCGGCACGATACAGATCTGCTTTCCAGTGTGCGAGCCAGACGCCCCGATTGACAACTCTCCGTTCTGTCAGCCCCGGGATTTTCAAAGTCAGGATTTCGCCTTTGACGCCTTCGAACGGAACCGACTCAAACCAGGGGTTGTGTTGTGCCTGGATGCCCTGACAGAACAGGATTTTATCGGCGGTTATTCCCAGGCGGGGCAACTGAACCGAGTCCGCTTCCCATTTCAAATCCTGTGCCGGGTCAATGTCTGCTTCCCGAAAGCAGTTCTGGTTTCGGAACCAGTCTCGCGATGCATTCAGATAAGTCGGCACATCGAGCTTGCCGCCACCGTGCATTTCAAAACCGCCCCGGGACAACTCAAAGTCGGTTTGCTCTGCCAGTGGTGCGGGGACGGTGACGAGTTCCGGAAAGTGTATTTGGGAACGCAGGTGATATTGTTCCTGTTCCTGCTCCGAAGCAAACAGCCGCAGCATCGGTTTCAATTCGAGGAAGTGACAATCCGTTTTCTCTTCAATTTCGCGATAGAAATTGACTGCGAACGGCAGAAATTCATCAAGCCGCCAGGAGACAACCAGGCGGAGTCCGGTGATCGGGGTGATCAGGCCAGCGGCAATCTTTGAAGAAGTGGTCTCTTCACAGCGGTCAATGATCAGTGGCTGGTATCCCCGCTGGAAGAGAGTCCAGGCGAGAGCCGTCCCCGCCAACCCCTGTCCTATGATGAGATAGTCAAACCGTTTGCGAACTGACATGAGGTTGGAATCTGATGAAATTAAAAGGTGATAATGGTAGAACCGGAGGTTGCCGGAAATAATGTACGGTTAGACGATTGCTGTTCAAGCGTCTGACATCAATGCCAGGCATGAAACAAATATTAACTGAGACAGAAGTGCATTGCATCGAAGGAGTTAAAACTTTCCTGCTATCGAATATAGATGTATTCATTATTAAGGATTCTTATTTATTTCTAAATGTAGCAACTTCGCAGGAACTTATTTGACAATTTTATAAAACTACTATTAAAATCGAATCGGAGCTTATTGATTTATTTAATTTCAATTAATATTTGATTCGGATTTTACAACTCAGCCCCCATTCAGGGGTTCCTTATCATTTGCTTTCCGGAAACGGACTCCTCATCAATTCTTTGTGAATCAGAAACGCCAGATTTGATCTGGCAGAATACGAGCATACTTAACGGCGATTATCCTCTCATTAAACAGATGCCATTTCTTATTCATCTGAGAGAGAAACGATACTGCGTGTTGTGAGAGACTGATTTTATCATCTCAATATTCACTATTCTTATTCTAAAAGGAGAGTCAGTATGGATTTTAAACGCTCAAGAAAGAGAGGCTTTACGCTGATTGAATTGCTGGTGGTCATTGCGATCATCGCAATTTTGATCGCCCTGTTACTACCTGCGGTTCAGCAGGCGCGTGAAGCGGCCCGAAGAAGTACCTGCAAAAATAACATGAAGCAGATCGGGCTGGCACTGCACAACTATCATGAGACACATTCGATTTTCCCGAATGATGTCTGGACCAACAATCCGGGCGGGTCGTCTCCGGGAGCTCGTAACTACAGTTGGATTACATTGATTCTGCCTTATCTGGAACAGGCTCCCCTCTACAACCAGATCAACTTCTCCGCACCACTGCTGGGCCAGACTGGTCCTGCAGGACCGATTCAGGCGACCAAGCTGGCCGTGCTGCATTGCCCTTCTGACCAGGATCATGATCCCAGTGCCCGCGATGGTTTCGCAACCACGAACTATGCCGGTTCACAGGGCTTTGACTGGTGGCAGCGTCCCAACCAGATTCACACTGGTGTATTCACGCTAAAATCCAAAGTGCGTATCCGCGATATTACTGACGGAACCACCACCACGATTGCCGTGGGTGAAGTTCCCCAGAACGGGTTTGCCGGTGGCGGTCGTACCTGTGGTGCCGGTCGTCTGCGTGATGGTGGTGGAGAAGCGGTCTACCGCATGGCGTTCATTGCTTCGACTCACATCGTGGTTATGAATAACTCTGCTAACCAGCTGTTGTTACCAGATGGGACCTCCACTGGTGAAGATGGAACGTTCTACAAAACTGCTCCGTATGCCTGGGGGCCGCTCTACATCGCAGCTCACTGTCTGAATTCAGACTGGCCAGGTCCCGGTTCCGTGCACCAGGGAGGTGCTCACTTCCTGATGGCGGATGGTTCGGTGCGTTTTGTCAGCGAAAACATCAATTACCATGGTGACCACAATGCATCCGCGGGTGCCCCCAGTCTCTGGATGTCACTCAACACCATCGCCGGTGGTCGATACGACAGTATCGTTGGTGATTTTTAATCTGTTGTTCTTTAGCTCCTCTCCTGGTTTTCAGGAGAGGAGCTTTTGCTGATTGACCCAGGTTCAATTTTCTAAAATAAAGGATGAGAGCAAACGATGATGCGCTCAGCGAACGTACTGCTGGCCTCCCTGATGATCTGCCTGATGGCAGGCTGTGGAGGGGGAGACGCTGCAGGAAGTAAACGGACCGTCCAGACAGTGCCAGCCTCTGGCTCATTGACATTGGACGAGAAACCATTCGGGCCCATTCATATTGATCTGCTGCCGCTTACCAGCGGAGACAATGTGCGGACCGCCCGGGCGGATGTGAATGAAGATGGGACTTTTGTCCTGGGAACCTATGAAGAAGCGGACGGCGCCGCACC
The DNA here is from genome assembly GCF_007748155.1 of Gimesia panareensis. Lineage (GTDB taxonomy): Bacteria > Planctomycetota > Planctomycetia > Planctomycetales > Planctomycetaceae > Gimesia > Gimesia panareensis. The sequence continues at coordinate 5,216,791 of NZ_CP037421.1, read as the reverse complement.
AGGCAGCTACCGTGTCGTTCTGGGGAACATGGGCGAAAACCTGATGGATCCTCCCCCCGCAGTTCTGGAAACTCAAGTGATGATTCCGGAAGGCGGCGGCGATTCCATTAAAATTATTCTCAAGTCAGCCAAAGCGGATGCTGCAACTGACAGCCTGTTGAATCCAACGATTAAAAAAGCGAAATAGCTTTTCAGTGATTCCAACATCAAACTGTAGTCTCCTCGCGAGACTACAGTTTTTTGATGCGCTGGTTGGAAAGAATTATTGTATCAGAGAGAGGGGAGAGTCGTTTTACTTTCCGATACAATACAGAGTCTCCTGGCGTTTTCCTGAAGCGCGGCTGGCGGCGCGATGGAAGATCTGGTTCCCACAGATCGCAGGAGAAGCAAAACACTCGTCGCCCAGCTGGTTTTCCGAGAGCAGTTCAAACTTCTCTGGATTCGCGCGAAAGACAAACGTCGTTCCCCGTTCGTTGGTCAGATACAGGCAGTCATTGGCCAGTACCAATGAGGAGGAAACTTTGCCTCCCAGGCGATGTTTCCACTGCTCTTTCCCGGTCTGTGCCTCCCAGCAGTAGGCGATGCCGTTATCATCGACGGCATACAGGTAGCCATTGAAGGCCAGCATCGATTGTTCATAGCATTTGACCCGGTTTGACCAGGCAATTTTCTTTGAGCCATCTGCCTGGACTGCAATGGTGCCCTTGGTGGGGAAGCCTCCGCTGGCGAAGACCAGGTCCCGGTCCCAGACCATGGTGCCACAACTCACAATCCAGGGGGCGGGAACCGACCAGAACTCGCGACCGTTATGGGGATCGAAACTGGCGACCCTGGAATTGCCGCTGAGCAGCAGCTGTTCTTTCCCGGCGATCGAAGTGACGACTGGCGTCGAAAAATTGATTTTTTCCGGTCGCTTCAGACGCCAGATTTCTCTGCCGGTCTGTTGATCGAAGGCTGCCAGGTAACCGTTTTTCTCGTATTCAGCCGCGACGATGACCGAACCCTGATAGAGGATCGGCGAAGGGGCGTAGCCGAACTGGTAAGCTTTGGGAAGAAAACCGCCGGCCCGGATCTGCCAGCGCTGGTTACCTGCCAGATCAAGGGCGGTCAGTTGAATGCTTTCGTGATGGGGAAACGCCGCAAAGACCAGTTCTCCATTGGAGGCCAGAGTCGGAGAGGCGTGCGTATTCTTCTGATGGATTTTGGGGGCAAACCCCCCTTGACTGACGTCGGTTTTCCAGAGGATCTCTCCCGATTCCCGTGCGAGGCAGATCACGGATTGGATCTCCTGCGATTCATCTGCAGTCGCGAGCAGAATCCGATCATTGACGACAATCGGCGATGCATGGCCGCGCCCCGGGAGGCGAGTCTTCCAGTGAATATTCTCTGTTTCGGACCAGGTGACCGGGGGCGTTTCTCCGGAAGCCGCCAGTCCATTTGCCGTGGGGCCGCGCCAGATCCGCCAGTCGTCAGCGGCCTGCAGGAGGGCAGGAAACAGGAAGGGCATGAGAGTCAGAATGATGCAGCGGGTCAGGGATCGCATCGGTAAGCCAACTTTCAGTCAGGGAGTTCAGGGGGAGAGAGTCAGGTGAGTCAGTTAAGCGCATCGCGAGTCTATTGTGAGTCACGGAAAGGCCGTGTGCAAGCAGATCAATAGCGAACATTAAAGTTATGTTTATTAATAAATAGTGACTAGATATTCAAATTTTCATAAGGCGGGAGGGAATCCAGTCTTCCCTCCAGGATTCTATCTTTCACAGGTGACAGGTTGACTTTTGGTTTGCTAGAATGACTTTGTTCCGAAGCATGTTGTTTTATGCGCCAGCATTTCTATTCACACCTCCAGTGATTTCAACATGTTTCAGGCAGGCCAGCTCATTCCAATCTGAGATCACAAGAGTTTCTGATTCTTTCGATTTCCAGTGATGAAATCAGATGATATATCCAGTGCGCCCTGGAGTATCTGACCGAATCAGGACAAAGGGCCGTTATGATACGAGTTCAAAATCTCACACGTATATTCGAAGCCGGGAAACAGGATGTTCTGGCCGTCGATCATGTTTCTTTTGATGTTGAGTCGGGAGAGGTTTATGGCTTACTGGGACCGAATGGTGCCGGTAAAACGACCACTCTGCGGATGATTTTGGGGCTGTTGAAACCGACCAGCGGCGACGCGGAAGTCGAAGGCTTTCGGGTCTCCACGCACCCGGATGAAATCAAACGCCGGGTTGGCCTGGTCTCCACCAGCGCCGGTCTGTATCAGTGGCTGAGTCCCCGGGAAATCCTCTCCTTTTTTGCCGATGTCTACGGGGTGCCCGCGGTCCTGGCCGAGGATCGTATCGAGCAGCTCTCAGAATTGTTCGAGCTGACCTCGTTTCTGGATCGACGCTCCGCGACGCTGAGTACCGGACAGAAGCAGCGCGTGAATCTGGCACGATCTCTGATTCACGATCCCCCTGTGATGCTGATGGATGAACCGACCCGTGGACTGGATGTGGTGGGTAGTAAAGTGATCTTTGATTACATCGACCATCTGCGCGGAGAAGGTAAAGCCGTGATCGTCTGCACGCATCGTCTGGATGAAGCCGAACAGCTCTGCGACCGGTTCGGTTTATTACACCAGGGGAAGAAAAGTTACGAAGGGACCCTGGAAGAACTGCAGCAATGCACTTCCTGTCAGACATTGACCCAGATCTTTTTGCAGCTCCTCGACGCGCCAGTGCCGCAACCCGAAACCGTCACTGCGACACAGGGGGACTTGCTTTAATGGTGTCGCCTTACGACCAGGATTCGGACGACCGGATCTATACCCCCACGCCGGGTTTTCGTTTTTCCGGGCTGTTGAAAAAAGAGCTGCGGGAAATTCTGCGCGATCGGCGGACCGTGATTACCCTGATCCTGATGCCGCTATTGGTCTATCCACTGCTCGGGCTGCTGCTGCAGAAGTTCTTCCTGAGCCAGATGAGCCAGCTCAGCAAAGTGGAATATCGAATCATCCTTCCCAATGAAGCGGAAGGACAGTTATTTCGTGCTGTCCTCACCAAAGGCAACCGGTTGCTGGCATTGAGCGACAGTCAGGCACGAGAAAAACAGCAAACCACAGAGTCGGGAAATCAGCTGGCGGCGTTACAGACCGTCAAACCGGTGATCAAGTTTCTGATCGCAGACAATTACGGGAAGAATAAGAACATTGAAAAGCTGGTCCGCGAGGGACTGGTTGACGTTGGTGTGCGATACACCCCTATCGATACTTTGCAGGCTAATCAGAAACGCGAAAGACACAGTGGGCGGTTTCAGATCATCTACGGAGCCCAGTCGGCTCACAGCAGGCGGGTTGCTGAATATGTGGAAAAACGCCTGCAGGCCGTACGCTGGGATGAACGGGACAAAATATTGACCCGGCTGGGGAAAAGCGAAACGGTTCCATTTATGACGACTCTCGCGCCAGTGAAGTCCGAAATGTCTCAGGGAAATTCCCTGGTCACTTTTGTCCCCATGATTCTGCTGCTGATGACCATGACGGGGGCCGTCTATCCTGCCATCGATCTGACGGCCGGCGAACGCGAGCGGGGAACCCTGGAAACTCTGATGGCCGCACCGCTGCCCCGGATGTGGATTCTGTGTTCCAAGTTTTTTGCCGTCCTGACGGTGGCGACTCTGACTGCGGTGGTCAATATGGTGGCGATGCTGGCGACCGCGTATGCCAATGGGCTGGAGGGTATGTTGTTCGGCGAAGGGCTCACGCCACTGGTCCTGCTGCAGATCCTGTTGCTGCTGCTGATCTTCGCTGCGTTTTTCTCGGCGGTGCTGCTGTGTGTGACCAGCTTTGCCCGCAGCTTTAAGGAAGCACAGGCGTATCTGATTCCACTCATGCTGATCTCGATGGCCCCCGGGATTATCGGACTGGTCCCCGATCTCAAGATGACGCTCTTCTGGTCGGTGATTCCGCTGGCGAATATTGTGCTGCTCAGCCGGGATTTTTTACTACATCAGGCGCATCCGGCTCTGTTTTTCGTCTCCGTGTTTTCGACCCTGTTTTACGGAGTCGTCGCGCTCAGCCTGGCAGCGCGCATTTTCGGCGCGGATACCATATTATATCAGAGCGACGCCTCCTGGAGTGATTTATTCAAGCGTTCCCGTAGGACACATGCTGCACCTGCGCTCAATAATGCCGTGCTCTGCCTGGCAGTCCTGTTTCCGGTGTTTATCCTGACGGCTGCCTTTGTCAGTCGCTTACAGGAATTCTCGATGGCGATGCGTCTCTTGATTTCAGGAACGCTGACGTTTTGTCTGTTTCTGCTGATCCCACTGTTATTTGCCTGGCTGGGGGGCGTGAATCTGAAATCGGGCTTTCGCTGGTATCTTCCCCGCCCTTTAGCCTGTGTGGGAGCCGTGCTGCTGGGATTCACGCTCTGGCCGATTGCTTATGAGATTGAAATCTTCGCGCTGACTGACTTTCGCATTGAGATCCTGACCAGACTGTTTGATTCGATGAAGCTGGAACTCGAACTGGTGCCCCTCTGGATCAAGCTGGTCAGTCTGGCCGTGCTGCCTGCGGTCTGTGAAGAACTCTTTTTCCGGGGATATCTGCTGAGTGGTCTGCTGAATCGTTTTTCGAGCACACGGGCCATTTTCCTGTCCGCATTTCTGTTTGCGTTGTTCCATGTGGTGGTGCGCGATTCTCTGTTTATTGAGCGTTTCTTTCCCAGTTTCTTTATGGGGATCTGCCTGGGGTACGTGAATGTACTCTCACGCAGCGTGATCCCGGGCATCGTGCTGCATATGTTGCACAACGGCCTGCTGATCACCTTTGCCAACTTCCAGGAATATTTTTCGCAGTGGGAAATGAATCTGCAGAACCAGAAGCATCTGCCACTGGTCTGGCTGCTGGTCTCACTTGGTTTCGTGGTAGTCGGCTTTGCGCTGGTATGGCTCAGCAATCGAAACGAGAAGCCAGATGAAGCACTGGTCAGTGTTTCGCCACCGACGGCAGGCTAAGCCTCGTTTCGTGAATGCTGCTTTTACTTTCTTCACACACCCGGTAGGATAGAATCTGGTTTTACTGTCAGATTCGAAGCTGATTGTTGTGAATAACCACACTTACGGTTATCCGGTTGTGTTGAGGAAGTACCCATGTCGCGAAATCTTTTCTGGTATCTGTTGTTTTGTCTGAGTACTGCGCTGCTCCCGGCAGCGGAGCAAAAGCAGCCGAATATTGTCGTGATTCTGGCCGATGATTTTGGTGTCGGCGATATCCAGGCACACTATCCGAAAAATAAAATCCCCACGCCCTACCTGGACCGACTGGTGCAGCAGGGAATGAGTTTTACCGATGCCCACAGCGGTTCGGCGGTCTGTACTCCTACACGTTACGGGATCCTGACAGGGCGCTATGCCTGGCGGACTCGACTGCAGGAATGGGTGATTGCCGCTTACGAGCCCCCCTTGATTGCCGAACAGCGTCTAACGTATCCCGGGTTGCTCAAATCGCAGGGATACGCGACCGCCTGTATCGGGAAGTGGCACCTGGGCTGGAACTGGCCTGGTCCGCAGCGCAGCCAGATGACGGAAAAAAAGAACGGGCAGTGGAAGCTGACCTGGGATTTCACCAGACCCATTCAAGGAGGTCCCGTTGATCGGGGCTTCGATTATTACTTCGGCGTCGATCTGCCGAATCTGCCTCCATTTACCTTTATCGAAAACGACCGCGTCCTGGTCGAGCCGACGGAGAAATTTCAACCCGATCCCGCGGAAGGCATCGTCCTGCCGAAAGCCTTTACGGGAGCCCCGTCAGCGCCCGGCTGGCGGATGCAGAAGATCCTGCCCGAATTGACGCGCCGCGCGGTGAAGTACATTGAAGACCGTGCGGAGCAGAAACAGCCGTTCTTTCTGTATTTTTCGATGACCTCCCCCCACGAGCCGGTCGTTCCCTCTCCGCCCTTTCGGGGAAAAAGCGGGATCGCCCCTGTGGCCGACTTTGTGATGGAGACAGACTGGTCCGCCGGTCAGGTCATCGAGGCCATTGACAAGGCGGGACTGAGCGACGATACCATCGTGATCTTCACCGCAGACAACGGGCATTCGCACTACACGGGCTGGAATGATCTGATCAAAGCCGGCCATCTTCCCAGTGGACCCTATCGGGGACATAAAGGAGACGTCTGGGAAGGGGGGCATCGCGTGCCGCTGGTCGTGCGCTGGCCCGGCAAAATCGAAGCAGACAGCAGCAGCGACCAGATGGTCTGCCTGACGGATCTGCTCGCCACCAGTGCCGATCTGGTGGGAGCAAAACTGCCGGCCGAAGGAGCAGAAGACAGTCTCAGTTTCTCCTCGGCCCTGCGTGGAACCGCGAATCCGCAGCCGCGCACGACTCTGGTGAATCATTCTAATTTCGGTGAATTTGCCTATCGGGATGGTCCCTGGAAACTGGTGTATAAACTGGGCGGTCGTAATCTGGAGAAGTCACGTGGCAAGCCTACGATTGCCGAACTGTATAATCTGGAAGCCGATATCGCAGAAGAGCAGAACCTGGCTCCGTCGCGACCAGAGGTTGTGAAACGGATGACCGCGGATCTACAGGCGTTAATCGATCGCGGCAGCAGTCGACCCGATCAGCAGAGTCGCAATGATGGAAAAATCACTTTCAAATCGACTCAAAAATTGCGTTGGGCACCCGCGAACGACTGATCACGCAAACCCCGAAGCCCTGTTTATTCGGTCTCTTCTGATTCGTCTGCAGCTTCATTCGAAATGCGATTCCCACGTTTCAGGGAATCGAAACCGAAACGGTCGGCGATCTGATCTTTGATCTGATCCAGGCGGGCGTATTTCTGCTGATCCTCTTCGTCAAACAGAGAACGCTGTTGCCGGGAACTGTGGTCAAAGCCGGTTACGCCGACGCCGATCAGTCTGATGGAGAGACGGCGTGCCGGCAGCCGCTGTTCCAGTATCTGCAGGGCCGTTTCCTGGATTTCCCGGGTGATGTCAGTTGGTTGCGCGATGGTCGAGGCGCGCGTGAAGGTCGAGAAGTCGTCGTATCTGATTTTGAGTTGAATGGTTTTTCCCCGCAGCTGATTTTTACGGAGGCGGCGGGCGACATCTTCGACCAGTTCGATCAGGACCGCTTTGAGAATTTCCAGGTCGGTGACATCCTGGGAAAACGTCGTCTCCCGCGAAATGGATTTGGCTTGACGTTCGGGAACCACGGGACGATCGTCGATCCCCTGTGACAGTTTCCAGAGGTGCTGGCCCTGTTCGCCGAACAGTTCCGTGAGCAGAGCTGGTTCGAGCGCACGCAGCTGGGAGACGGTCTGGATCCCCAGTTGATTGAATCGTTTCGTGGCCACCTTGCCGATGCCCCAGATCCGGGAGATGGGGAGCGGGTCGAGAAATTCATGTATGCGGTTCGGATCGACTAGCACCAGGCCATCCGGTTTATCAGCATCGCTGGCGATTTTGGCGAGGAATTTATTCGGCGCGACTCCGACGGAAGCGATCAACTGCAGGGATTCCTGAATTTCCCGTTTAATCGAATGCGCGATCTGTTCCCCCGATCCGAACAGCAGTTTGCTCCCCGTGACATCCAGGAACGCTTCGTCGAGGGAGAGAGGTTCGACCAGTGGCGTAAAACGATGGAAGATCTGCTGTATGATCTGGGAGACAGCAGCATAATCTTTCATCCGGACCGGGAAATAATGCGCATGGGGGCAGAGTGCGCGTGCCGTTTTCATCGGCATGGCGCTGTGGACGCCAAATTCGCGGGCCGCGTAGTTGGCAGCGGAAACCACGCCCCGCGACTCAGCCTGTCCGCCGACAATGATCGGCTGACCTTTGAGTTCCGGGTGATCCCGTTCTTCAATCGACGCATAAAAAGCGTCCATATCCACGTGCAGGATGGTGCGCATGATTCTGGTTCAGAATGGCTGAATTTATTAGGGTCTCTAAGATAAGGGGATGCACCTGTATCAAATCGAAGATAGCTGCTTTCCCTCTGTTTTTATCAGATTCATTCTATCAGGAATTCCGGGGGAGTCGTATGAAAAAGAATAGAAGCGAAAACAGACATAAAGCAGTCTTGATCTTTGCAATGCCGATTCCGAGTCCCTTATAATGGCGGGACACGACCAATCATCCTGCACCTGCGTGATTCATTTTCTGGAATCGACGCATCATTCTATGTAGATAAGGAGTCTTCTGTGAGTAAACAAAAGCAGAATCGTCGCGACTTTTTGAAAACTTCTGCTGCCGCTGCCGCGGGGGCCAGCATCCCCTTCTGGTTCAATCTAGATCCTGCCAGCGCATACAAATTTAAAGCCGCCAATGATCGTCCTGTCGTCGGTTGTATCGGCACCGGAAGTCGCTGGAATGCAGTCGGCCCGAATGCGATGAAGTACGGAGACGTGATCGCCGTCTGCGATGTAGACTCAGCTCACGCCGATAAGGCTCATGACAAAGTCAGAGATATCCAGGGGAAAAAAGGGAACAACAAGGAAGTTGCTGTTTTCGAAGACTATCGGAAAATTCTGGACAACCCCGAAATTGATATCGTCACCATCGTGACCACCGATCACTGGCACACCAAGATTGCCATTGAAGCGATGAAGGCCGGAAAGGACGTCTATTGCGAAAAACCTCTGACATTGACCATCGATGAGGGGAAGCAGATCATCAAGACCCTCAAGGAGACCGGTCGCGTGTTCCAGGTAGGGACGCAGCAGCGCAGTGAAATGGGACAGCGGTTCCTGAACGCCCTCGGGGTGATCAAGGAAGGCCGTCTGGGGGATATTACCGAAGTGGAATGTGTGATCGGTGGCATTGATCCCAGCGGTTCGATTCCCGTGGCGGAAGTTCCCAAGACCCTGAACTGGGAAAAATGGCTGGGACAGGCACCAATGACCGATTACCGCTGGAAAACTGGTGGAGATGGACGTCCTAAAACCCGCTGCCACTATGAATTCCGCTGGTGGTATGAGTATTCTGGCGGAAAAATGACCGACTGGGGCGCACACCATGTGGATATTGCCCAGTGGGGCATCGGCATGGATCACTCCGGTCCCACCCAGGTGGTCCCCATTTCCGCCGTGCATCCAGTGCCTCTGAAAGACGGCATGCCTACTAAGGATGATGCCTACAATGTGGCCTCCAACTTTGAGGTACAGTGCACTTTCCCGAACGACGTCAAGATGAAGATCAAGAGTGACGGTCGAAACGGGATTCTGTTTACCGGTACCAAGGGCCGCATGTTTGTCAGCCGGGGCGATCTGACCGGAAAACCGGTCGAAGATCTCAAAGATAATCCGCTGGCCAGCGATACGATCAAGAAGTTGTATAAAGGTCGTCAGCCCGGCGATCACATGCGAAACTTCTTCGAATGTGTGGATGCCCGGGAGCAGCCGATCTCCGATGTGATGACCCATCATCGGGCCATCACCACCTGTCACCTGGCAAATATCGCCATTCGACTGAACCGGTCGCTGAAATGGGATCCGCAGACGGAGCAGATCATCGGCGATGACGAAGCCAATCAGTGGCAGAGTCGCGAACAGCGCAAAGGTTATGAAACCAACGCCTGAGTTCGCGTCGAATTTGAAGCCAAGCGCTCAGCCTGGAGTGAACCTGTTTCCTCCAGGCTATTTTTATGCGCCGTGAATTCCCAACCGGGGAGTATTGCTGGCTTGCTAACAGCGCTCGATCAGAATGCAATTCAAGCCGGGCGTTGGGTGGCACTGTTGGCTTGTCCCCAATACTGTTCGGCTCACGGTTTGCAGTTGATTGTGGATTGCAGCTTAACTCTTATGAACTGCATTTTTTAGAAGTTTTGTTTGAAGATCTCATTCAGTCATGGCTCATACACGGCTATGAAATCTTTCGAACAGCGCAGCATGAATCATCTCGTCACCAACAGTCAGCAGTCGGGCGAGGAGTCCTGTGCTATCTGGTTTCGTGGGATTGCAGACGGTTGATGTGGTTGATCAGATCATCCTCATCCGCCAGGCCACTGAAATAGAAACACAGCATTTCATATGTTCGGAGCGTCGGCTTTTTCCCTGTAATCAGACTGATTAACAGACAGGCGATCATCGCGCAATAAGTCTGTATCTGAATTCCCTGCGGGTTCTGACTCAGCAGGTGACGACAGCCAAGTACATGCTTTAAAAAACGAAAGAACAATTCAATTTGCCAGCGGTGCTGATAGATCAGCGCAATGATCTCAGCAGGCACGTCCAGCAGACTGGTTGCCACAACCAGATCCTGGCTTGCCCCCTCCCGTCTCCGTCCTCCCCGTTTAGGATGCGGAGTGACTTTGACAGTAATCCGACGCACCGGATGATCAGGGTGTTCTATTCTCCGTGACTTGGGAGACCCCAGCTGCCCTACCCGATCTTCCAGCACTCCCGCTGCCCTGGCCTCTGCGGTCAATTCACGGGATTCCTGTTCCACAAAAATGTGATCACCGCGAATTCGACACACGTAGCTGCTGCCGGCATTCACAATCGCATTAAACAGGGCATATTTTTCATAAGCACGGTCCAGGATGTAGCAACGATCTTTTTCCAGCACGTTAGTCAGCATGGATTTTTCATTACCTTCTTTGCGACCGGTGGCATCCGTCAGATCCATGCGTACCGGGATTCCCCGCAGTATTTCAAAATGAGTGTGCAGCTGCCAGCCTTTGTCCTGGCGGGTTGAAAAACAGGCCTGAGTGATCTGCGGCAGTGTTTTGAGGAACGTGCCATCCACGGCAGTCAGCGTCTGAGCCAGATCCTGGAGACGCCGATCCTGCGGCTTCTGGGCAGGCAGTTTTTCAATCAGTTCGCCTACAATTTCCCGCAGCAGTTCAGGGTCAAAGACCCGAACCGCTTCGGAAAGGGATCCCAGAGAAGACCGCGGGCAGCCCAGTTTTCGCTGGACTTTTTTGAGCTCACTGGCCTGCTGTAATCCGCGCAAAGAAGTCACGATCGGATTGAACAGGTACAGTAACTGCAGTGCGCAATACTGATCGTAAAACAGTTGCCGGTTACCGGCTTTGTCACGTTCAGTTCCCTCGGGACGCAGTCGCTTAAACAGCGGGAGAACCCGATCCAGATACTTAAGACCGGTGATGTCACAAGCTTCGATGCTATTAGTCTGTTGATTGGCCATGCTGATTCCTGTCGTTATGGCAGTATTCTATACTACCAGACGACAGTGCGCAAATATCGTGCCGAACAGTATTGGGCTTGTCCCAACAGTGATGAAAATCAATGCCTCCCGCTACGCGACTGAGGAAAGAGCCGAACGCAATTCGAGCCAGACGCAGGTAATCGACAGAGCAACCATACGCATCACAAAAAACAGTCAAAATCGCTAATTGAGAGGATCTTGTTGGCTGAGTCGAGTCATATGGGGTATCATGGCTTGTAAATCCCAGGCACAACAGTCAAAGGGAGACCGGTTTTCTGCCTGGCAGACCTGAACCCTTTCAACAGCATTTCTGTCACACTTTCAACAGCGAGGGGGACTTAAAATGGGTCTGTTTGATTTTCTGAAACGAAAGCCGGAAAAGGCTCCGGAAGATGAAGGACCATCACCGCATTACGTATTTGCACATTACGCGCTGCGGCAGATTGCCCTGGCGGAACCATTACAGATTCTGGCGATTGTTGCTTCGCCGGATGTTGGTAATTTCATCGATGCGGTACTCCAGGATGTCGTCGAGCAGTGTGGACGCGAAGCAGGCTTCGAGGCTGCCGACATTAAAGTTCATCCTAAACGTGTCAACGATTTTCCCTGCGTCGTGGTAGAAATGCCCGAACCTCAGGAAGCAGCCGAAGCCCACATGGTCGCCATTCTCGTTCCCGTCGATTTATCAAAGGATCCGCCATCTGAAGAGGAACAGGAGCAGATCAAGGCGCACTACTACACGCTGGAAAAAAGTTTTTCGCTGACAGGCGAGCCCCGGACCGTGCTGGCGGAATGGGGCGAGTCGCGACACTCCAATTATGGAGAAGGCCCTGAGCCGACAGTCGAAGCATTCGTGGCAGCGCTGAATAGTCGGTCCTCTGGGGGATAAAGCAGGACAGGCCCAGTTCACTAACACGATTTCAGCGCAACAGGATTCGCGCAGCCGCCCGTTTTCTTCCCGATCACAGCCAGAGATGGATGCGTTCGTACAAGTCAGCGGGGACCCGCTTTTTGACGGCGTTGAGTACCTGTTTGTCATGATAGCGCGTACTGAAGTGCGCGAGAATCAGCAGTTCGTTCTGAAATCGTTCGGCGCGCTCGACGATGTCGTCGAGATGCATGTGACCAAACTTATGGATCTTCTCCCGTCGGTGTTCGGGGCGGTAGAAGGTCATTTCAGTGATCAGCACTTTCGATTCGTAGGCCATCTCGAAATGATCAAGACCGGCGGGCGCTGTATCTCCCGTATAGCAGACCAGCGGCACGCGGATCTCTTCGCTGACTTCAGTACCGGACATCCGCGCGTCGCGGATTTCCGTTTCCGGCTTGCCCATGAATTCCGGTTTCAGTTTTTTACGACAGTCCCAGACCTGAAAACCGAGCGAGGGGACCGTGTGCTTCGTGCGGAACGCGGTGACGGCGTGTTCGCGCGTCAGCTGAATGTCTTCGCCGTCTTTCATGCCGATTAATTCACAGTCCATGCGGCCCCGATCGAGCTTGTGCCAGCTGCGGAGCATCTTCCAGACCGGATCGACGACTTCTTCCGGAATATAAATCGTCGGCGGACTCATTTTCATCATCCGCCGCCGGGCCACATAAGCGGGAAGTGCCGCCATGTGATCCAGGTGGGCATGCGAGATGAAGTACACCGACGTCCCCATGAACGACCAGGGGCTGGCCCCCAGATCAAAGCCGAGCTTGAGTTCGGGGATTCTCCAGTAACTCTGAACGGCAGCGCGGGAATACCCCTCGATAGTGAGTCCTTTGTATTTCACAGATTGAAGAGGCAGATTTTCGAGCATGAGCTTAGACTATCAGAGACGGAATCGGTCAGAAGATGATTGAAAGTAGACCCGCCTGCGGTTCACAAAACAAGCGGGCCAGTCAGTAAGATCAGGGGAGTTTTCCCGGCCAGCAGGTCAGATTACCCCATTTGTATCAGCATACCAAGAAATACACCGCCGGATTTCGAGAACGATTCGAGATTCGGCGGTGTGAGCATCACAATGTTCGCTTCAACGGGGGAAGTGACACTTATTTGACTGGAATGGATCGGCCTGTTTGAATACTTTTTGCTTCTGCGTAGCAGATTTTCAGAGCGTCGCGGGCCAGGGCACCGGAGAGCGCCTCTGGTTCTTCGCCCGACTGAAGGGCATTGACGGCAGCCTGGAGTTCCAGGGTGAATGCCGCACACCAGGCATCGCCCCCTTTCAGTTTCGGATGCTTCAACTGTCCGGACTTGGTAATTAAAGTCAGGGGCTGGCTGACAACCCATTCTTTATTCTTGCCCACTCCCATGGTGCCTGCGCCGAACAGCACTGTGGCCTCTTCAAAATAAAGTTCGAATCCGTGTGCGAATTCCAGGCCGCGGGTCGCGATTCCACCGCTCACACAGCTGATGGCCAGGTTCGGATCGTCGTAGTCGTAGACAGTATGGACGTGGTTGATGTAACCCTTGTTTTCGATCCCGCGTGAGGTGACTTTACGGGGAACACCACACATCAGGCTGATCAGGTGGTTGTCATGAATGTGCAGGTCGATGCCCCAGCCCCCCAGTTTCTGGAAGTCTTCAATATTTTCGGACCACTTGGGTGGAGCCATCACCCGACGGAAATGGGCGGCCAGCAGTTTTCCATATTTCTGGCTGCGGACGCACTCGACCGCGAACTGAAACTCAGGGAAGAAGGGGAGAACCTGGGCCACCATAAACTGAACGCCTGCTTTTTCGGCTGCCTTGACCATCCGGTTGGCGGCTTTGAGGTCGATGGCGATCGGCTTTTCGACGAGCGTATGTTTGCCGGCGTTAATGGAATCCAGCGCCACCTTTTCATGCATTTGAGTGGGCAGGCAAATATCGACCAGGTCAATATCCGGGTCGGCCAGCAGTTCATGGTAATCGCTGTACTGTTTTATTTTGGAAAGATCAACCTGGCCTCCGCGGGGACCGAAATTACCTTCGATACTGCTCCAGTCGCCCGCCAGTTTTTTGGGATCACGAGTGGATATCGCGGTGACCTTGGCTCCTTTGAGTTTTTTAGCTCCTTCGAAATGAGCCATTCCCATAAAACCAACGCCGATTATTCCGATACGAATCATGATGTTCCCCTGATAACGAGGCAGGTATGCTGAGTTAGTTAACACTGTTGCTAAAGACTGACGATCAAAGCGTGAATCGTCAAGCGGTTGCCCGCTGGATTTCCAGCTTCTTTCGCATCTGAATTGAATGGAACGCAGATGAGTGAGGATTCACTCTCCCGAAATCGTGTCGAAGGGAGCAACCGGCCATCCAGTATATTGGAATCTGCAGGCCTGGAGGGCTGGTTGCACCAGTTGAAACAGTAATTCGGGGTGTGACGCATCTTCTGCCTGAAGTGGATGTGCCGGTTTTTTGTGCAATTGCAGTTGTGCCTGTTTTTTGGGCAGGATTTTGGGTGAAATGGGCGGTTTTGGGGCTGGGTTTGTGGGTTGTGCGGGTCGTTCTGTAATTTTTCAGTCTGGGCTGGACACGATTATTCGAAAACTGTTATCATACTGATGTCGACATCGTAGTGATGGCAGTTTGCTGCGTGTTTTCAGCAGATTGTCGAGATGAGTACTCTTAGAACTCCCCTCATCCTGCACAATGCTTCGACCTTCCTGGAAGGTTACAGGGAAGTATGAGGGAACAGAAAACGAAGGATTCGAAAAGAAATGCTTGTATTATCACGTAAGCCCGGCGAGCGGATTCGGATTGGCGATGATGTAACTCTGACGATTGTGCGAATCGGACCTAATTCTGTTCGCCTGGGAATTGATGCTCCCCGCAGTATGAGCATTGTTCGCGAAGAATTATGTATCGACTTTTCAGAGTTGCCCGAATCAGAGCAGTTGACTGAAGAGCCTTCTTCGCCCTAGGCAGTACGACGAAGGTCCCTGTTCCCCATCTCTGGACTCGAAGTCCATTCTGATCGTACGGTCTCCGATCAACGCGTTACCATTCTTTAATCATCGTCCCTTTGTCTGGAAGGTATCGGCAATGTGTGCTGAGCCTCATCAATCCGATTCTTCGGCGGATCAGATCGGTCTGCGCGCCATTTATGAGGGGCGTGTGCAGGGGGTTGGTTTTCGATATCGGACTTCCCAGCTGGCACAGCGGTACCCCATCACGGGGTTTGTGAAAAACCTGGCGGATGGAACCGTGGAACTGGTGGCGCAGGCCCGGGAGCAGACTGTGCTGGATCGGTTTTTCGACGACATGATGCTCACATTTGCAACGAATGTGACAGATGTATCAATTCAAGGGATTCCGGCAGATCCCGGTCGCCAGGAATTCACCATCGAATACTAGCAGTGTGCTATCCCGGCAGCAGCGCTCAGGCTGGCCGGTTTTCTCTCAGGCAGCTCTGCCCGCTGGGTCATAAAGCCTGTTTTTGAGCAGGTTTCGGTCGGTTTGCAACGAATTTGGCAAGTTGTAGCGAAGGCTCCTGTCAGATTGGGGAAAACGCCGGACGATTTCGCCTGTATTCTTTACTTTCGCCACCATTTCTCGGTAAAGTAGCTGTAACTCGACGATCGTTGGCTGCGAATTCTGAATTCTGTTTAATTTTTCAGAAGTTCAAAAATAAAACCAACATCGGGACAGATCTCATTCGTATGATGCAAGTGTAGTTGCGCCCTGATGCGTCAACTGCGGGCACTTATATTTTTGATGCATTATTTTGAAAAACGGTAAATGAACGATGGGAAACCTGCTGGTTTTTGCTGCTGAGACGACAGACCTGACAGTACAATGGTGGATTACCGGAATCGGGGTCGCAATTTACTTTGCACTCCTGTTTGGAGTCACCTCCATGACGCAAGCCGGGGTGATTGCCCGGGCAACGACGAAAGAGGCGATCCGTCAGCCCGTGTTTCTGCTGCTGATGGCTTTGGGGCTGATCCTGCTGCTGTTAAATACGTTTCTCCCATTCTTTTCAATGGGCGACGATGTCAAAATGCTGATGGACTGTGGTCTGGCGACCATCCTGATTTGCAGTCTCTTGCTGGCAGTCTGGTCCGCGAGTACCAGTATCGCCGATGAAATTGAAGGCAAGACGGCAATGACACTGCTGTCCAAGCCGATCAATCGCCGTCAGTTCATTGTCGGGAAATACCTGGGAATTTTGAAAGCCGTCGTCTGGCTGATGCTGCCTCTGGTCATTACTTTCCTCCTGCTGGTCTACTTCAAAGTCGGCTATGATGCACGCGAAGCAGCCCAGGAACCGCCAACTCATGCAGAGCGGATGGCAGCCGTCTGGTTGATTCTGCCCGGGATCCTGCTGATTTATATGGAAGTCGCCATCCTGACCGCGATCAGCGTGGCCATCTCGACGCGTCTGCCGATGATGGTCAATATGATTATCTGCTTTGGCGTGTATATCATCGGTCACCTGACCCCCAACCTGGTTCAGGCCAAGGCGGAAGGGCTCGAGTTTGTGAAATTTACCGGGCAGTTGATTGCCACAATTCTGCCCAACCTCGATAACTTCAATATGTCACCAGCGGTTGCAACAGGAACCGTGGTTCCACCTGTCTATATTGGTCATTCTGCACTTAGCTGTCTGCTCTATTCCGGAATCGCGATTCTGGTTGCCTTTATCTTGTTTGAAGACCGGGACCTTGCCTGACAGACAGGGGACAGGCTTCATTCTTTA